>CAYXFI010000180.1:0-7764 GCA_964464205.1 uncultured Cytophagia bacterium | reverse complement strand
TCCTGGGCACGTTGGGATTCACCGCAGTAGGCACGCTTCTCTCCGCCATGAGCGCGAACACCCGGGCTCGGGAAATCCTGTTGCCCGTGCTGTTGTTCCCTGTGTCCGTTCCCATCCTGATCGCCACCGTCAAGAGTACGGGCCCGATGCTTGCCGGCCGACCGATGGCCGAGATCTCAGGGTGGCTACGACTTCTCCTGGCGTTCGACCTGTTGTTTCTGGCCGTTTCGTCGCTCACGTTCGAATACATCGTGGAGGAATAATGCAAGCGGAGATCGAAAGGCAGCGCAAGCTGGATTACCTGTGCTGGGGTCTGGCCACACTGGGCATTGCCGTGGCCCTCTACTTCGCCTTCCTCTACGCACCGACGGAGAGGACCATGGGCGACGTGCAGCGGATCTTCTACTTCCACGTCGCTTCCGCCTGGAATGCGTTCCTCGGCTTCTTCGTAGTGTTCGTGGCCAGCATCTTGTACCTGGCTACGAAGAACATCCGCTACGACGTGGTGGCGGCGAGTTCGGCAGAGATCGGCGTACTGTTCACCACTCTCGTGCTCCTCACCGGTCCCCTGTGGGCTCGCCCCGTGTGGAACACGTATTGGACGTGGGACCCGAGACTGACGACTACCCTGATCTTATGGCTCATCTACGTAGCGTACCTGATGCTGCGCGCCTACGCAGGGGAAGAAGAGAAAACAGCGCGCTTCGCGGCTGTCTTCGGCATCGTCGGCTTTGTCGACGTGCCCATCGTGTACCTCTCCATCCGGCTGTGGCGCACGCTGCATCCCAAGCCGGTCATCGGCGGCGGCCAGGGCAGCGGTTTGCACCCCGCCATGCTCACCACCCTCTTCGTGAGTCTGGCGGCCTTCGCTCTGCTGTACGTGGCGCTTCTGCGGGTCCGCACGCGGCTCGAGTACGCTCGGCGCGAGCTGAATCGGATCCGGTTAGAACTCGCCGAGTAACGCGGTCACGCGGCCACCGAAGTTGTCGCCCGTGGCCAAGACCCGGGGAAGAGTTGTCGCGCGCCTCAGCACGCCACCGGGCTTTCCCGAGGCGAGCGGACAACCTGAGGGTACAAACGGCTGCAACTGGCGGGCTGCCCTGCGAGTTCAAGGCCGGGCTGCCCGGCGGATGGTGCCGATCGCGAGCCTGGCAGCTCATCAACGAGCGTTGAGGAGGTTCGAGTGAGCAAGCTGGCTTTCCTGTTCACGGCGTACATGTTGATTTGGATCGCCCTGGCGGTGTACCTGCTGTCAATCTTCTCCCGGCAGCGCAAGATCGACCGTGAGATCGCTCTGTTGCGGGAAGAGGTTCAGGGGCGAAGCTGAGAATCACCTTACCTGTCGAACCCAATTTCGACCGCGGTTCTTGCGGGAGTCTGGGTCGGGGCCCGTGGCAGCGGAAGCGCCTGACGTTGCCTTAGCGGCAGCGCCTGGACCGGCGGGTCTCGACTCAGTCTCCGCCAACGGTGCACATGAGGAGCGAACCGATGCCGAGGCTACGCATCCGGCTTGATCTGCCCACGCAGATTCTGCTCGGGCTGGTGTTGGGGGCCGTCTTCGGAATCATTGGCAACCGCTTCGGCTGGAGCGGCTGGATCCTCGCCTACGTCAAGCCGGTGGGCACCGCGTTCATCCGGCTCATCAGCTTGGTTGTGGTGCCACTCGTCCTCGCCTCGCTAATCGTGGGAGCCGCCAGTCTGGGGGATCCGAGGAAACTCGGCCGCGTGGGTCTGAAGACAATCGTGTACTACCTGCTCACGACCGCGTTCTCCATCGCGCTCGGTTTGCTGCTGGCCAATTCGATCCGCCCCGGCGCTGGCTTGCCGGAATCGGTGAAGAACCAGTTGCTGGCCAATTTCGGAGGACAGCTCGACGTAGCCGTCGGCCGCGCTGTCGAAAGGCCAAGCATGATCGAGACGCTGCTGAACATCATCCCGACCAATCCCGCCCAGAGCCTGGCCGAAGGCACCATGCTTCAAATCATCTTCTTCGCCATTCTGGTGGGCGTGGCGATTTCGCTCACCCCCCGCGAGCGCACTGGGACATTTCTCAGCTTCTTCGAAGGCCTCAACGAGGTGATGATCCAGATCGTCCACCTGGTCATCCGTCTGGCCCCCTACGGAGTTTTCGCTCTCATCGCCTCTGTGGTGGCCAGTTTCGGCTTCCACATCCTCCTCTCATTGGTCAAATATGCGCTGGTGACCATTGCGGGCCTTCTCATCCTCAACTTCTTCTACCCGCCCATCGTCCGTCTGTTTGCCGGTATGAAACCGTCGCAATTCCTCCGGGGCATTCGGCCCGCTCAGCTCATCGCTTTCAGCACCAGCTCCAGCTCGGCCACGCTCCCGGTGACCATCCAGTGCAGCACGGAAAACCTGGGCGTTCCTCTGGACATCGCGAGTTTCGTCCTCCCCCTGGGAGCCACCATCAACATGAACGGTACTGCGCTCTACCAGGGGGTGTCGGCGGTGTTCATCGCCCAAGTGTACGGCATGCAACTCACGGTGGTGGATCAGCTCACGATCGTCCTCACGGCCACGCTCGCCGCCATCGGGACAGCCGGTGCCCCGGGCGTCGGGATGCTCATGCTCGTGATCGTCCTAAAGCAGGTGGGCATCCCTCTGGAGGGCATTGCACTGATCCTCGGGGTAGAGAGGATTCTGGACATGTTCCGAACGGCCATCAACATCACCGGTGATGCCTCGGCGGCGGTCGTAGTGGCAGCTTCGGAGGGCGAGTTGAGAATCCCCCAGCCGCAGGCCAGCACATCTTCGGAGATCGGGTAGACACTCCAGTTTCCAGGACGCAACGGAGGCCGCCCCATGTCGAGAAGAACGATCGCTTGGATTCTGGGGACCCTCGCGGTCGCCCTGCTTGTCTACTTGCGAACCTACACCGATCTGATCCACCCGGTCGCCGGGGGCAAGGACTACGGGATCTGGTCGCTGGTTCCCGCCCTCCTGAGCATTACCCTCTGCTTCGTCACGAGGCAGGTCGTCCCCTCGCTGTTCCTTGGCGTGGTGGCGGGAGGCTTCGTGACCGGCCGCTGGAACGTGGTGCGCGAATTCCTTTTGCCGGCGATCGGGAGCGAACGCTTCGGCGAGATCCTGGTCGTCTACCTGTGGAGCCTGGGCGGTCTCATCGGAGTGTGGACCCGCACCGGAGGAGCCTACTACTTCGCCACCTGGGTAGCCCGGAAGCTGGTACGGGGGCCCCGTTCAGCCAAGCTGTTTGCCTTTCTGCTCGGGGTCGTTTTCCACCAGGGCGGTACGATCAGCACGGTGCTCGCGGGGACCACGGCCAAGCCCGTAGCGGACGCCCAGAGAATCAGCCACGAGGAACTATCCTACATCATCGACTCCACGGCTTCGCCGGTGGCCACGCTCCTGCCCTTCAACGTGTGGCCCATCTACATGGGCGGATTGATCGCAGGCACCACGCCACTCCTCGCGGACAAGAGCGTGGCCATGACCTACCTGTTCAAAGCCGTACCTTTCAACTTCTACTCCATCTTCGCACTACTTTTCACGTTTCTGCTGAGCCTGGAACTGCTGCCGTGGTATGGGAAAAGAATGCGGCAGGCGATGCTCCGCGCCCGCAGTACGGGCAGACTGAACCGCGATGGGGCTGAACCCCTCCTCTCGGAAGAACTGGCTCAGATGAAGATCCCTTCCTCCTACCGCACGGGACTCGAGGACTTCTTCATCCCCATCGGCCTGCTACTCACGGTGGCCATTGTTCCGTACTTCGCGTCGGGAACGCTGCGCGTCTCAGAGGCCTTCGTGCTGGCGGTGATTTCCGCGATGCTCCTGGCACTCTTCAAGGGGATGAAGCTCGGGGAAGTGATCGAAGGTTTCATCGACGGATGCAAAGGGGTCACGATCGGGGCGATCATCCTGGGGCTGGCCGTGACCCTGGGCAGGACTTCTGAGGCAACGGGGGCGGCCAACTTCGTGGTGCGGACCACCAGCCACTTGCTTCAACCAGTGATTCTGCCGGCGCTGCTGCTCTTCATCACCATGTTCATCGCGTTCTCGACCGGCACTTCCTGGGGAACCTACGCCGTAGTGCTACCCATCGCCATGCCCCTTGTCTACAGTGTGAACCCCGATCCATTCTTCAACCTGCTGTGCTTCGCGGCGATGACCGGCGGCTCGGTCTACGGCGACAATTGTTCTCCGATCAGCGACACCACCATCCTCTCCTCGCTGGCCACCGGCACCGATCTAATGGACCACGTGACCACACAATTGCCCCTTGCCACCGCCGCCGCCGTGCTCGCCGCGCTGGTTTACACCGCGGTCGCCGCCATCGCGATCTGACCGATCAATCAGAGCGTAGCTCCCGACGCGTACCTGGCCCAGGCATGCGCACGCCCCAGCAAATCCGAGGAATCCAGCGAGGCCGGCCGCCCGGTGCAGATGGCCCGCGCTGCCGAGTGCAACGTCACGACGACGAAACCGGTACTCGCCCGCCACAGGTTGCCTGAGAATACGCGCCAAATTCCGACCAGCGTCAATTGCCGGAGGCTTCTCCGCGGTCGGAGCTGCTGCGAGGTGAGGAAGGGATACTCGTCAGGCGGGTTCTTCGGAGAGGGCCAAGCTATCGATGCCAGCCTGAAGCATTTCCAGAATTTCCTCGGCGGTACGGCCGTCCTGTGGGTAGGCGGCCAGTCTCACGGTGATGGGGAGCCTGCCGACGCTTTCGCCGAGCCGGTCGAGCGTGCGTGCGGCAAGAGCGCGGACTTGCTCCAATTGCATTCCGGGCAGGATCACGAGCAGCGTCCACCCGCTGTACAGGCCGACGATTGCCTGCGCGGGTAAGCAGGACAAAATCCGTCGTACCACACCCTCCGCGATTCTCTTCAGCCTATCTTCGCCCGAACTCCTGCCCAAGCGATTCAGCCCCTCCAAGCCGATCTGCGCAGCTACCAGATTCCCACCCGTGCGCTCCGCATTACCGATCTGTTCTCTCAACTTCTCGAGGACGCCCTCAGGGCTGAGCAGGACACCCCGCAGTTCCCGACTCAAGTAGGGTTCCATCTCACTGCAGAGCTCCCCTGATCCATAGGCCTCGGTTTGCTCCGGCTGCGAGGGGATTCTGTACTTCCAGATGACGCGCTTGTCCAGCTCCTCCACATCGTACGTTCGCCCGCAATGCAGGCACCGACAGACCACAATGGGTTCGCGAAAGACGTCCCCACAATGCCTGCAAAAGAAGCGGACCCCGTCCGGGACCAAAGCCTCGGCATCCACTGGCCTGCCACAGCGGGGGCACCGATTCTGATGCGCCACAAAATCGGACCGCGCGGCGACCGCCCCGCAGACCACGTGCTTGTACAGCTTCTGCAGTCGGATGTTCGGCGACTCACACGATGGGCACACTTCGCGGAAATTCAGGTTGTAGTGCTGACAGGCGGGACACAGGTGCACAACATCCACAAACTCGCGCTCCAACCGACCTTCCGAAGCCAGGCGATCAAGGATATCCAGTTCCTCCCCCGACTGCTCAACCCCCAGCACCTGTGCCGCGCGTTCCACACTGTACCCATATCGAGAAGCCGCGTCCACTTCCGGCACCAGCTCCGAAATCTCGCCCGTTTCCAAAAGGGCAAGCAATCGCTCTTCTGGCTTGCGCTGGTCCTCACCAGCACCCCCGGCCGCATCCTCCGCCAGGTGAAGCAGATTGCGAACCCGTAGCAGGAGTTCCTGTCTGTCGTAGGGCTTGGTCAGGTAATCAACTACACCGAGTTTCAGGGCCCGGATCCGGTTCTGCGGTTCGAAGTTCGAGGTGAGCACCACGATGGGGACCTCACGAGGGGCGCTTTGATCGCGGAGCTGCCGCAGGGTCTCCTCACCACCGCCGCCGGGGCCGTAGGGTTCCACGAGGATCAGGTGGGGTCGTAGCCTCTGTTCGGTCTCGAGCGCTCTGCGAGGGTCGGATTCGAGCTCCACCTCGTAGCCCGCGCTGGAAAGGAGCTCCGCTACCCGGCGTCCCACCACGGGGTCCGGCTCGATCACGAGTATGCGCTTGCCAGCCAACGATCGCCTACCCCTCTCCGTGTAGTTCCGAAAACTGGCGGAGCCTTGAGTGCCGGGATTCACCGCTGTCCTCCGCCGAGCGGTCTTCCACGAGACGCACCTGGCTCTCCACCACTTCCGGCTCACCCTTGGGCAACGTGAAGTGAACCCGGAAGTATTTTCCGTATTCGGATTCCGCCCAGATCTTGCCGCCGTGGCTCTCCACAATGCACCGGGTGTTGTAGAGGCCAAGTCCCGACCCGCGCTCTTTGCTTTCCTTCTTCGGGACGTCCACGAACTTGTCGAAGATCACCGTCAGTTCTTCTGGATGTACTCCTTCGCCTTCGTTGTGCACGTAGATCTCGTAGCTGTGGCCTCGGTCCAGAATGCCGTAGCGAATGTCCGTGCCCGGACGTCCGTAGCGAATCGCATTGGAGAAAAGATTCTGCAACACAACCACCAGGAGCTCCCTATCCGCCCACAGGTCCGGCGTATGCTCCAGCGACTCCGGATCGCGCATGATCCGCATCCCCCGATTGCGCAGTTGCTCGTCGAATTCGCTGAGCATCGGCTGGATGACCTCGCGGTCCAGATCCAGCGGGGAACGGCGGAGCGGCATCCGCCCGCTTTCGATCTTCGCCAGGTCGAGGTAGTTGCGCGTCATCTCGATCAGCTTGCGCGACACCCGGGCAATGATTTGCACCGCCTCGCGCTGCTCTTTGGTCAGCTCCCCCAGTACCCCTTCTTCCAGCAGCTCGGCAAATCCCAAAACCGATACCAGCGGGCTCCGCAGCTCGTGAGAAACGAAGCCCAGCATGTTGAGGTAGTGCGAGTTCAGGCGACGCAACTCCTCGTTTGCCTTCTCGAGTTCCTCCGTCTTGGATCGGAGCTCCCGGTTGATCTCCTCCAGTTGGCGGTAGACCCGCGCGTTCTCATGAAGCAAAACCGCCTGAGCCGAAAACATGAGGAGCGATTTCAGTTTCTCACGCTGGGTGAGGCCGCCTTTGCCCTGGTGGAGCGAAATGACGTCTTCGCCAGGGATTTCCTCGAAGCGGGCGATGTACTCGTCCAACACCCGGTCGATTAAGGCCTCGGGGTTTGTCTCTTTCGGGATGAGGTCCAGGCTGACATTGTAGTTGCGGAACAGCTCCTCAAGGCGGAGACGGAGCTCTTCCGGTATCGTCGGGGCTGTCTGATCCGGCATGGAATAACTCCGATTGATTCAGCAAACCTGCCCTGGTCGTAGGGTTTTCTCTGCGTCTTTCGCGCAACCGGCGGCGCCCCGAAGAGCCTGCCGTTTTGCCCACCTCCCTCACCCAGCCCCTCTTTCCGTCGCCTCTTTCCGCCGCCGTGCGGGTCAGGTACACACGGGACGCCGCCCCTCGCGTTCCCGGACGCTACGAGATGTCTGGGAGCACAGCGCGCGCTACCGTTTCAATTTTCGGAAGTTTCCGGGGATTCCTTAGGCGCGGTGGGGAAGCGCCTTGTTGTTTCTACCGGAGGGGGCACCCAAGTCGGCACGAGGAGGTGCCACTTACCCCACGCGACCCGCGGCCGGCCTTGGCAGGAGGGAGCTCTAGCTCCCGACCGCTCGGAGCTGGTGGTCGATTGGCCGCGAGAGTTCCTTCCGAGAAGAATGTCTTTCTCAAGCCCCAATTCGGCATGGGCCGTGCCTCGTCCTGCGCGACCCCGACCGACGCTGGTAGATGACAGCTCCCGCTGCCGATCGCGAAGGGAGCTCCC
>CAYXFI010000179.1:0-7771 GCA_964464205.1 uncultured Cytophagia bacterium | reverse complement strand
ACGGCGAATTCCGAACTGGGGATCGTTGGCTCGCGAAGTGAGACCCTTGCTCGAGCGATCCCTCCAACGGTGAGCTGGCTGCCGCTACCGCGCTCGCACAGCGGCCGAGGGGCGGCCCGTTGCAGCCTAATGAGCGGACGCCTCGAGCTGAAGTCGAAGGAAACGCTGCAGGAGAGCTGGAACGGACATTCCCCTGCGCAATCTCAGAACGGAGCGGAATTGCATGTCAGGCAAACTACGGATGCTGACCGCGGGCGAATCCCACGGACGAGGGCTCGTCGGGATTCTCGAGGGGTTTCCGGCGAACGTTCCGGTCCGCAAAGAAGAAATTGACCGGCAGCTCGCCCGACGTCAAATGGGCTACGGCCGGGGCGGTCGCATGCAGATCGAGCGTGACCAAGCCGAGGTTCTGGCGGGGATCCGCTTCGGCAAGACGCTGGGCAGTCCCATCGCCCTCATCATCTGGAACCGCGACTGGCCCAACTGGGAGAAGAAAATGGACCCGTGGACCGAGCACGCTGACGTCGAGCGCTTGACGACGCCGCGGCCGGGCCACGCGGACTTCCCCGGGTGGTTCAAGTACCGGCACGGGGACATCCGCAACGTACTCGAGCGGGCCAGCGCCCGAGAAACGGCCGTCCGAGTGGCGATTGGGGCCATCTGCCGCCAATTGCTCGCGGAGTTCGGCATTGAAGTGGGAAGCCACGTGCTCGAAATCGGCGGGGGGCGCGCCCGTGAAGTGCCGGAGATCCTCCGCAGTCCCAGCGAGCTGAGTTCCTCCGAGCTCCGGAAACTAAACGATCAGGCCGACAAGTCGCCCGTACGCTGCCTCGATCCGGGGACGGAACGAGAGATGATGGCTGCAATCGACCGCGCCCAGGATCGCAAAGACACCGTCGGCGGCCGGTTCGAGGTGGTCGCCGTGGGCCTGCCTCCAGGATTGGGCAGCCACGTCCATTGGGACCGGCGACTGGACGCGCGGATCGCACAGGCGCTGATGAGCATCCCGGCCATCAAGGCAGTGGAGATCGGTATTGGCACGGAGGCGGCACGCCGATTCGGAAGCCAAACGCACGATGAGATCTTGCTGGAGGAGGGTCGGATCGTCCGGAGAACCAACCACGCGGGCGGCCTGGAAGGTGGCATGACCAACGGACTGCCGGTCGTGGTGCGTGCCACGATGAAACCGCTACCCACGCTCTCGCAACCGCTCCGGACTGTGGATCTGGCCACGAGAGAGGAGCGGGTGGCTTTTCGCGAGCGCTCAGATGTGTGCGCCGTGCCAGCGGCCTCCGTCGTGGGCGAAGCGATGCTCGCTTTCGTGCTCGCCGACGCCCTCTGCGAGATGTTCGGCAATGATTCCCTCCAGCAGATGCGCAGCAACTACGAGGCGTACCGTGTACAGATGGCTTCCTGACCGGAATCTGTACCTCGGCGGGTTCATGGCCAGTGGCAAGTCCACCGCCGCCCGGCGTCTGTCGGCCGTACTGGGACTCCCGTGGGTCGATGCGGACAAGCGAATCGTTGAGGAAGCTGGAGCAGAGATCCCGGAGATCTTCGCCCGGTACGGGGAACCCCACTTCCGCGACCTCGAGACGCAGGTGATTCGAGAGATTTCGACCCGGCGACCGCAAATCGTGGCCCTGGGCGGAGGGGCAATCCTGAGAACGGAAAACGTCCAACGCATCAAAGACACCGGAGCTCTCGTTTGCCTTTTGCCTTCCGTTGATGTAATTTGGGGACGTGTGCGCGGGAAGAAGAGCCGCCCGTTGCTCCTTGCCCGCGACGAAGCGGAACAAAGACGGAAGCTGGAGTTGTTGTACAGGCAACGAGAGGAACTCTACCGGGAACACGCCGATCTGCTCATCGAACCACGGGAGGAACGACAGCCGGAGCAGACGGTGCGCGAGATCTTGACCTGGTTGGAGGAGAACGGTTGGGTCGAACCGTTGAGGTAAGGCTGAAAACGAAGCCGTACAGGATCTGCATCGAGCCCGGACTACTGAGCCGCCTGGGCGAAATCGTCGCGAGCCATGTGCGCGCCAAACGCGTGGTGGTGATCACCGACGACAACGTCCACCGCCTCTACGCCGACCGAGTTTCCGCGAGTCTGGCGGGTGCCAGCATGGAACCTGTGGTGCTGAGCGTGGCCCCCGGCGAAGGCAGCAAGTCGCTGGAAACCGTCGCAATGCTCTACGATCGCCTTTCCGACCTGCACGTACGTCGTGACGAGACCATCCTGGCGCTGGGCGGCGGAGTGGTTGGCGATCTGGCCGGTTTCGCGGCGGCCACCTGGCTCCGCGGCGTACCGTTCATCCAGGTCCCCACCACGGTGCTTTCGCAGGTGGACAGCAGCGTGGGCGGCAAAGTGGGCATCAACCACCAGAGCGGCAAGAATCTGATCGGCAGCTTCTACCAGCCCCTCACCGTGCTGATCGATCCCGAGACCCTGCGCACCCTGCCTCGCGAAGAGGTCTGGGCCGGACTTGCGGAGGTACTCAAGTACGGATTCATCTCCGATCGGGAGTTTCACCAGCGGGTGTCCCGACAGCTACACGAACTGGTGGACCACGCGGGAGACGGGGAGTGGGTGGACATCCTGGCCCGTTGCTGCGAAATCAAGGCGGCCGTGGTGGAGGCGGACGAGCAAGACCTGGGCAGACGTCACGTGCTGAATTTTGGGCACACCCTGGGCCACGCCCTCGAGGCAGCCACCGGATACGCTCGCCTTCGCCATGGCGAGGCGGTGGCGCGGGGAATGGTGGCCGCTCTGTGGCTGTCCCACTGGTTGAGGGATCTGCCACTCGAGGAACTGGAGCTGGGGCTGCAATCCCTGGCGTCCTTCCCGCGCCCCAGCGTGGACGGTGTCACCCCCGCGGAGCTACTACCTCACATCGCCCACGACAAGAAAGGCACTTCCACCGGGCAGAAGTGGATCTTGCTCGAGCGCATCGGTCGGGCGGTGGTCATCAAGGATCCCCCGGAAGAACTGGTGCTCCGGGCCGCTGAACGAATGCTGAACTGAGGCGCATGAAACACATTCTTGTCATCCACGGTCCCAACCTGAATCTCCTGGGCGAGCGAGAACCGGAGGTGTACGGAACGGAAGACTTCCGCTCGCTGAACCGGCGCCTGAGAGAAAAAGCCACAGAAATTGGGGTTCGCCTCTCTTTCTTTCAGAGCAATTCCGAGGGGGAGATCATTGACTTCCTGCACGACCACCGCGTCGACGCGGACGGAGTGATCATCAATCCCGGCGGTCTCACCCACACGAGTGTCGCTCTCCGCGACGCCCTCGCCGCCGTTGGAGTGCCCGCCGTGGAAGTGCACATCTCGGACATCTCCAAACGCGAGGATTTCCGCCGCCGCTCTTTCGTCCGAGACGTGTGCATCGACTCCATCGCGGGAGCCGGTACGGAAGGCTACCTCATCGCGCTGGAGAGGCTGGCCAGGCACACCGGAGCGACCGGTTCCTGACGCTGTACCACAGCCGCCCTTCACCACCTCCAGGCTACCCCCCACGAATCTCAAAGATCGAGACCCGTAGACACGAAGATCTTCTGCCCCGTAGCCCTCGTCAAACGACGCCCCTGGGCGAGGTACCCCCGAAGGTCGAGAATCGCCGCTACTGGGGGAGCCGCCCCGTGACCTGAAGCAGCCACCTGTGGAGCCGGTGGAAGAACGCCGTGGGCTCAAGAAACATCAGGATGCACGCGCTGTGGACCACGCTGAGGCCGCGTTCGCGGCAAAACGCGATGGCAGCTTCCGATTCCGCACCCTGCTGCATCCAGATCCGACGCACTCCAACTTCAGCGGCCTGGCGGACCACCTGCTCGGTCTGATCGGGCGGAACCACCAGCACCGCCGCGTCCACCCGTTCCGGCAGCGACGTCAGGTCCGGGTAGCATTCCTGGCCGCCGACCTCCCGAGCCCGGGGATTCACCGGGTACACGGCGTAGCCTCTGGACTGCAGCTCTCTGAAGACCTTGTTGCCGAATTTCCGGGGGCTGCGCGAAGCGCCGATCACCGCGATCCTGCGCTGGGACAGAAAATCGTCGATTGCTGCTTTGCTCGTCATGACCACCTCGCTCTCTCGCCGTGCCCTTCCATCGGGCGCCGGAGAGCAGGTGTGCTCGCCGAAAACTGCCACCTCGCCCGGCTGCTGGTCAAACCTCCCGTGAACGGGAGGGTCTGCTCATCTCTTCCCCGAAATTCGCGACCGCCGGAAACAGACGGAAGCCCGGCCGCGGGAGACACGACCGGGCTCCGGCCACCCTCACATTACTCTGCTACACCCCACGATTGCCCCCGGTAGGCCAGTTCCCAAAAGAGGTACTCGTAGCGCAAGCCGTCCACAAAGCGCTCTTCCATTTGTGCCCGCAGCTCCGGCGAAGCCTTTGCCGCCAGCTCGTCCAGCTCCGCCCCGATCCAGTCGACCCAGTCGCGGAAGGCATCGCTGCTCCAGTGGTCGATGAACGCCTGCCACTTGCTCCGCTCCGTCTGGTCCTGCTTCACCCTTCGCCAGGAATCCAGGTAGGCCTTTTCGCCCGCGTAGAGTGCGGTGAACGCCAGTTCGTAGGGCTCGAGGGCGGCGGTCCGCAAGAGGAAGTCAATGTAACCCCGGTTGGTAGGTGCGGGGACCACGTTCTGAAGATCCACTCCGTGCTCCGCCGCCATCTTCTCGAACAAACCCAGCTCCTGGTTGAATCCGACCACGGTGTCGGCCAGGGCCTTTCGGTGGGGCAACGGGGCTTTGGGGATCATCAGAGCAACGAAGGGAATGGCTTCGCGCACGAAGACGTAGTCCTGCCTCAGCCAGTTGGCGAAGCGTTCATCGGGGATGGAGCCGTCAGCCACTTGTTTCAGGAAAGGGTGATCCAGCATCTTCTGCCAGCTCGAGCTGTACTTGTCCAGCACCTCGCTCGTGAATCCCATGATTCCCTCCTCACGCTACCGGTTATGACCTATCCGACCGGCCAAGCCTCCTGGCGCCAGGCCATGTCCCAGAACATCCACTCGTAGCGGCTACTGGTGAGAAAGCGCGCGCGAAGAAGTTCCTTCTCCCGCACGGGCAGTTGCGCTGAGGCTTCTTCGACGATGTCGATCAGCTTCCTCACGATCTGCCAGAAATCCTCCGAAGCGTAGGTTTGGATCCATCGGGCGTACAGCGGATTGGGTGACCCCTTGCTCTCGAGATCTTTGCCGACCCGTACGTAGATCCAGTCGCAGGGCAAGAGCGCCGCAACGGCCTCGGCGAAGCTGCCCCCGTGGGCCACGCGGAGCAGGTAGCTCGTGTAGGCCAGATTCGTGGGCGCCACCGCAGTCGCGTACACTTCATCAGGGGTCAAGCCCCAGTCCTTGAAGAAACTGTCGTGGAGCCCCCTTTCCACGACGAGCGTGTCGCGGGCATGTTCGGCCAGGAATTCGGTCCACTCGTCGCGCGGGGCTTTGGCCGCCGCAGCCGAGAGTGCTTTGGCAAAGTCCCGCAGGTAGTGGGCGTCCTGAATCACGTAGTAGCGAAACCGGTCTTCCGGCAAGGACCCGTCTGTGAGCCCGCGAACGAAGGGATGCTCGAGGATGGATCGGTACACAGGTTCTGCCACGGTCCACAGCTCATCGGTGAATCGTCCAGCCATGGCTACCTCCACCAGTCAGCAAATTCGTCAATCGCCACTTCCCCAGCCGTCCCCCGCCTCCGGTGAAACGGCTGCATCTGCGAAACCTCCGGAGAATGGGTCGCAGCACCCCAAGAAGGGGACGACTTCGTACTTCCAACACTTCCGGCTCGCGAAATCTTCCTCTTCCGGAACGGCGAGGCGTCAGGCGCCCGACCCGCCCGGCAGCCCTCGCGCTTTCTCTCCGCAGGGTCATCGAGCACCGACCCCCAGCGCGTTCGGCACGACGCGTACCCAAACCTCACTTTCCGCCGTCAGAGATTCAGGTCTCAATGTCGGGCGCTCGTAAGCCCCGGTCTTCCGATGATGTCGGGCCGGCGTTGACGAATCGTGGTCGGTCCGGCTGTGGGGAGCAGTTCTGCGATCGTGATTTGTGCGTGTGGGCTGGGGGCAACGGGTCCGGGCAGAATGGCCAGCGCAACAAAAAACCCGCGCCAGTGCGCGGGTTGGCAGTTCCACGCGAGAGCTTCGTCAGACTTCACTCCTGCTTTTCGCGCATCTTACGAAGCTCGTTGATCTCGTCGCGAAGCTTGGCGGCGTCCTCGTAGCGTTCGTCGCGGATCGCTTTTCGCAGCTCCACATTCAACTGTTCCAGGCGATCCGCCAGCGACATCTCCTCGTCTCGCTCTTCGGATTCGATCTCAAGATCCGGTTCTTCCCGCCGCTCGATCACGGCCGCCTTGCGCATCACTTCTTCGTCCACGAAGATCGGCGCGTGCATCCGCAGTGCGAGGGCGATCGCATCGCTGGGTCTCGCATCGATCTCCTTCTGATCCCCGTTCACCTTCAGCGAGATCAAAGCGTAGTACGTGTTCTCCCGAAGATCGTTCACAATCACGCGGGTCACTTCCACATCCAGTGACGAGAGCAGGTTGCGCATCAGATCGTGAGTCAGCGGGCGAGGTGGCGTGATCTTCTCGAGCTGCAGCGCAATCGCCTGGGCCTCCGTGGATCCCACCACGATAGGCAACCACCGCCCGTGGACCTCATCCTTCAGGATGACCACGAAGCGGTTTGTCGACGTATCCAGCGTGACCCGATCTACTTTAACCGCCACCAGCATGGGAACCTCCGCTCTGGCTAAGGCCAGCAGCCGTTCCCTGGCGCCCTCGCCACTGCCCTCGGCCCTAAGTTACAGCAATGACTGGGACGACAGGACCGAACTTTCTGCTTCCTAAATCGCGAACTATTTTAGCAATTTCGCCCCCAAGTGTCAAGGGGAAAATTCCAGCGAACATCGGGCTCTACATGTGGCATCGAGGTATCAGTCGCGTCTATTTGCGCACGGTCGTTTCAAAGTAGCTGAGGACCCTGTCGTACACATCCACCAGTGATCGCAACGAGGCGACCAGCTCTTCGGCGCCTTTTCCCCATCCCGCCGCCAGAGCCGCGTTGCTCGTGTGCATCCCCACGCGTAGATCTTCCACGTTTCCGTGGTCGCTCACCAGAAGGACCGTCTGCTCACGCAGGTCCACGTTCCGCAGCAGGGCGTTGACAAACCTCTCCAACTGTTCAACCACATTGACTGCGGCTCGAAGATCCCCCCGGTGTCCCGCCCGGTCTGTTCGGAAAAACTCGTACAGACACAGATCGTACTT
This sequence comes from uncultured Cytophagia bacterium, assembly GCA_964464205.1. Taxonomy (GTDB): domain Bacteria; phylum Zhuqueibacterota; class Zhuqueibacteria; order Oleimicrobiales; family Geothermoviventaceae; genus Zestofontihabitans. Next base: position 498 of record CAYXFI010000179.1, on the reverse strand, counting down.
TGCAGAAAGGCTCGCGAGCACCTCCCCGGCTTCAGTCGGCGACCAACTGGGGACATCGTGTCCGCGCTCCCGGAGCATCTCGTTCGTGAAGTCCTGGTACACCGCCTTTCCCCGGCGGAGATCCTCCAACGTGAAGAAGGGCTGCCCCGAACTCAGGCAGGTCATCGTAGAAGCGGAGACCCTGCGGACCAGCCTTTCGAAAGGCTGTCCATCCGGGAAGCGAGTGTAGGCGTTCACGAATGCCGCCCGAAGTCCCAGTGCCCGCGCCCTGCGGAGGAGAGACCGCTCGAAGATCACCCGCCGCAGCGTCTGATTCGGGAATCCTGGAAGGTGTCTACCGAGAAGCTGCGCGGCGTTCACACCTGTGAAGAGGGTCGTCTGTCCGGTGGCACTTTGCGGTATCCCTTCCACGCCCAGTGAGGCGTCCACGCCCGTCGCAATGCCCCCCAGCGGCAGCTCCTTGTGCGGAAGCTCGTCCCGGTACACGCCCAACAGTTC
>CAYXFI010000178.1:0-7810 GCA_964464205.1 uncultured Cytophagia bacterium | reverse complement strand
CTCGACTCTTCGGGCTCCAGTGTTTTGCTGGGGGTCAGGCGAAACGCGGTGGGGCAATCGAGGCCTTGACCTTCGCATTCCCACATAGGCTGTGACGTCTGAAGGTCAGGAGGAGGCATGCACGCGCGACCCGCGCTCCGTTTTCTCACCGAGGAACTGCTGGAAGAAATCAAACGCGAGGCCTTCCGGGTTTTGGAAAAAGTCGGGGTTCTTGTCGAGCACCAGGAGGCCAGAGAACTGCTGCTGAGCTCCGGCTGCCGAGAGCTGAGGAGCGGACGAGTCGCGATCCCCGGCGACCTGGTTCACAAGGCTCTGAGCACGGCCCCGCGGCGTGTTGAACTGTACGATGGCGAGGGCAACTTGGTGGTGGCTCTCGGCGAGGACCCGCCGGTCTTCGACCCGGGATCAGCTGCCCTGACCATTCTGGATTGGGACACGCAGCGCGAGCGGAAGCCCGAGACGGCTGATCTAATCGCGCTCGCTCGCGTCACCGACCGTCTCGAGAACATCGCCTTGCAGAGCACCGCTCTCATCCCCGGCGACGTCCCGCACGAGATCGCCGACCGCTACCGGCTGGCTGTCGCCCTACTTTTCTCGGCCAAGCCTGTGGTCACCGGCACCTTCCGCGAGGACGGCTTCGAGCCGATGTACACAATGTTGCTGGCGGTGCGGGGCGGCGAAAGCGAGCTGCGTCGAAGGCCGCTGGCGATTTTCGACTGCTGCCCTTCTCCTCCGCTCAAGTGGAGCCGACTGACCTGCCAGGCCCTGCTGGACTGCGCCCGTACGGGCGTGCCCGCCGAGCTCGTGTCGATGCCCCTGGCGGGAGCGACGGCGCCCGTGACCCTCGCTGGGAGCTTGGTTCAACACACGGCGGAGACGCTCAGCGGCATCGTGATCCATCAGCTCGCAGGACCCGGCTCTCCGGTGATTTACGGCGGTTCTCCGGCGGCCACGGACATGCGCACCGGCACGACTCCAATGGGCGCTATCGAGACGATGATGATCGACGCGGCCTACAACGAGATCGGCCGTTCTTTTGGTCTGCCGACGCACGCCTACATGGGACTCAGCGACGCGAAGCTGCCCGATGCTCAGGCGGGAGCCGAGGCGGCGCTGGGAGCCGTGCTAGGTGCCCTATCGGGAATCAGCGTCATCTCCGGCCCCGGAATGCTGGACTTCGAGAGCTGCTTCTCCCTGGAGAAGCTGGTGTTCGACAACGACCTGTGCGGGATGGCTCTCCGGGCCGCTCGCGGCATCCAGCGCCGGGAGGGCGAGCTGGCAGGGGACCTGTACGGCGATTTGTCACTAGGCGATCTCTTCTTGACTTCGGAGACGACGTTGCGGTGGTTCCGCGAGGAACTCTACTTCCCGTCTCGCGTGATCGATCGCGAGACGTACGAGAACTGGGTCCGCGCCGGGAGGAAGTCGGCGGGTGAGCGGGCGCACGAGCGCGTCGTGGAGATACTTCGATCTCCGGCTGAAACGCCCCCGGACGAACTGGTGGAAGAGATTCTCGGCATTGTCGGCGCGGAAGGAAAACGCTGGGGCGCCGAATCGTTGCCCCTGGAGCGCGAGTTGGGCGCTCGCTGAGATGCCCTCGCGCGAAAGCTGGCCGCGACGGCAGGGCCGGTTGAAGGTTCCGTTTGGGGACGACGCCGGGTTCAGTTCGACCCCCAAGCGGAGGAGCGAGATGTGAAAGCGCAAGTCCTCACGACCTGCGTCCTCGTAGGCATCCTCGTTCTGGTTGCCTGTGGACCTCGGCAGGAGGAGGGGATCCCCGAGCTCGTGAACGTGGCCCCCGGGTGGACGGCGGAGCTCATCGCTACCGTCGAGCAAAGCTACGCCGGCTGGGACGTGGAAATCGGCGACGCCGACAACGACAGTCTGAACGAAGTGGTGACGGTGACCTGCCCGGGTAGCCGAATGTACGTTTTCGAGAAGGACGAGAACGAGTGGAAGACGAAGCTCGTGCTCAGGAATCTGGCGCTGGACTACCCGGGCATGGGACTCGTGGTGAAAGTCGTTGATCTGAACAACGACGGTCTGAACGAGATCGTCGCCGGGACCGGTCAGGAAACGGGCGGTACGGCCATTTTGCACGTGATGCAGCTACGCGGTAGCAAGTTCCGGAGCCTGATCGTGTCTCGCCCTTCGATCAACTGGAGTTCGTACACCCACGGTCTCGCTTGCTACGACCTGGACCACGACGGGATGCTGGAGGTGGTCTCGGCCTACTGTGGCGGTGGTGAGATCATTCGCTACGACTTCGACCGTGGTCTCACGCAGGCTCGTCCGCGGATAGTCCACCAGCTCTCCGGGTCCGGCGAGGAATCCCTGATCGCGGACGTGGACAACGACGGATCGGTGGAATACCTGACCTCCAACGGTTTTCGGGCGGGTAAGGCGCGTGTGGAGATCTACGAGTTCGACGGGCGCGGCGAGCTCGTGATCCCGCCCCGGGTCGTGCTGGACGGATTCGACGGGCGACGTTGCTTTTACGCCTCTCTGACGGTGGGCGACTTCGACAACGATGGCCTGAACGAACTCATCGTTGGGTGGAAGCGGGAGCAGCGCGTGAACAAGGCCACAATTCTCGTCTACCGCGTGGAGCAGGAACCGCTCGTGCTGTACACGCTGGCGTATGAGGACACGGCGTTTGATCTCGCGTACTTCGAGAAGATGATGGAGGTGGGAGACGCCGACAACGACGGACTGAACGAACTGGTGATCTCCACCCGTGGCGACAACCTGAGCGAGGGGATCGAAAGTCGACATCTCGGTTACGTGTTCCTCTACGAGATCGCTGATGGGAAGCCGGTCAGAAAGCTCATCGCCGACTTCAACGAGGACAAAGCCGAGTCCTCCTGGCTGGCCGTGGGCGACGCGGACAACGACGGCAGGAACGAGATCGTCCTGGCCACTGGCAAGGGAGACCGGACGAAGCCCGGTGTGTCGTACGTCCTCCTGTTGCGGGAGAGCGAGGAGAGCCCGCGCTGAGCTCGATTTCTGGAATGAGCCTGGAGGGACGCGCTCCCGCGCGTCCTTGGGATTTCAAGAGCGGTCGATTGCCACCTGGAGTGCACACAATGAGGCTGCCCAAAGTCGTTGCGGCAAAAGTGACGGACGACAGTCTGGTCGCAGAGCTGGAAGATGGACGAATGGTAGCGGTTCCCCTGAGCTGGTATCCCCGGCTGGTCTACGCGACCCCCGAGGAGCGCGGAAATTTCGTCATTTCGGGAGCCGGCTACGGTCTCCACTGGCCGGACCTCGACGAGGACATTGGCGTGGAGGGACTGCTGTTGGGGAGACGTTCGTCCGAGAGCTGGGCCTCGCTGGCGAAGTGGCTGGCAGCCCGTGGAAGGGGGGAGCGACCCTGAAGAGCCTGGAGGGAGACGCTCCTGCGCGTCCGGGGATTCCGGATTGCCCAGCCTTCCGCAAAAACCCTTGCTTTCCCATCCAAGCCCTCCGTAACTTCCTCGCGAAAGCCTTTTGACGTCCTGGAGCGGAGGTTCACCATGAAGCGCGTCTTCCTCGTCGTTGCCCTGCTGGCCGCGGCACCTGCCTGCCTCACCGCCGGCGCGTCGGCATCCCTGAAGATTGAGAAGATCACCATCCCCACCTACCTCATCGGATCCGAAGACCCCAACCCACCGCTCTGGCGAAGCCGCGTCTACCCGTACCCCATGCAGACGGACCTGACGGGTGTCCGCCGCGACTCGGCGTACACCGCTGCGATTCTCGAGAACCGCTACATCCGGGCGATCATCCTGCCCGAAGTCGGCGGCAGGCTGTACGGGGCGTTCGACAAAACGAACGGCAATTGGGATTTCCTGTACTGCAACGAAGTGATCAAGCCGGGCCTGGTGGGGCTGCGGGGAGCGTGGCTCTCGGGAGGCATCGAGTGGAACTTCCCCAGTCTGGGTCACACGGTGACCACCGTGTCGCCGGTCCTTTGGACGACCAAGCGCTACCGGGATGGCAGCGTCAGCGTGATCATCGGCGACACGGAGTGGGTCAGCCGAATGCGCTGGTCAGTAGAGGTTCGCGTGTACCCGGACCGGTCCTATCTTCACGTGACAACCACCCTGTACAACCCGACGCTGACGCACAACAATGGCTACTACTGGGCCAATGCCGCAGTTCACGCGACGGACGACGTGCAGGTGATCTTCCCGCCTACAAACTATGTGGTGACGCACGGCCGGAGGCGCGTGTATCAATGGCCCGTGCATGACGGGGTGGACATCAGTTGGTACCGAAACATTCCTCATCCCGGGGATTTCTTCTGCGGTCTCCCCGGCGATTTCAACGGCGCCTACTACCACGAGCGCGACTGCGGCACGGTGCACATCGGCGATCGCTACGAGGTGCCCGGCAAGAAGTTCTGGACCTGGGGCACCGCTCGCAGCGGGGCGATCTGGGAGGACCTGCTGACGGATCACAGCGGGCAGTATATCGAGATCCAGGCCGGACGGCTCCCAAACCAGAGCGACACCTGGATTTTCGAGCCTCACACCGTGGAGCGGTGGGAGGAGTACTGGTACCCGGTGAAGGGGCTGAGAGGTGGATTCGTCCAGGCCACGGCCGAAGCGGCCCTGAACGTGCGGTGGAGCGGGACTCCAGTGGATCTGGCGGTGAACGTCACGAGGCCGCACAATGATCTGGCGCTGGTGATCAGGGATCGCGGCGAGGAGGTCTCGCGGCTCTGGATCGGAGCGCTCGATCCGTCCCGCGCCTGGTCGAAGTCGGTCGAGCTCGGCGTACGACCGGTCCGGCCGGAGGTCCTCCTCGTTGCCGACGGCGGGGACACGCTGTTGCGGTACGTCCCCGTGGAGATCCGCTCGCCGGTGCCGCCGCCCGCCCGAGGCCCGAAACCGGAAAGCGAAATGACGGCTGAGGAGCTGGCTCTCCGGGGCCTCGAACTGGAAAAGGCTTGGAATCCGGACGAGGCCGAGCGACTTTACCGTAAGGCTCTTGCAGCCGATTCCGGTCAGACCCTGGCGCTGGTGCGGCTTGGACTCATGCTCTACAAGAGCGGGCGGTCCGACTCGGCTGTGGGCCTGTTCAACCGGGCGCTGGGCCGCAATCCGGATGGCCTCGATGCTCGCTACTACCGGGCCCTGGCCCGGATGGACTTGGGCGACACTGCCGGTGCGGTTTCGGATCTGTGGGCCGTTTCGCGCAGGCGCGCGTACAGTCACGTGGCGCCGTTTGTGCTGGCAGGCATTGAGTGCGCCCGGGGCAACTGGAACCGGGCGGAAGAGCTCCTGCGCCGTGGGCTCCGGTCCAATCCGGATGACTTCCGGGCTTGGGGGCTTCTCGCAGCGGTGCTGCGGCGAGCGGGGAAGGTGCGGGAAGCGCGGCGGGTCGTGGAAGCGCTGCTGCGAGACGAGCCCCTGAACGCGTTTGCCCGTTGCGAGAAGTATTTCTTGACCCGCGCACCAGAAGCAAAGAATCAGTTGACGGAGCTCCTGTACCTCGCGCCCGGGGTGTACTACAGGGGGGCCGAGGACTATCTGGAACTCGCGTGGCAGTACGTATCGGCGGGTCTGCTGGACGAGGCAGCGGAGGTGTTGGAGGTGTACCTTAACGAGGCGGCGTCGCGGGGACGATCTCCGTATCCCATCGTCGTGTACAGCCTGGCGTGGCTGACGGAGCGGAACGGGCTGCGGGCACGGGCGGACAGTCTCTTCCGTCTCGCTGCTGAACTGCCGCCGGACTACGTGTTCCCGCACCGCCGCGAAACGGAGCGTGTGCTTCGGGCTGCGATCGCGAGAAATCCCGCGGACTGGAAGGCGCATTACTACCTGGGAAACCTCTTGTGCGGCCGGCGGCCCTGGCGGGAGGGATACCACCAGTACCTCGCGGCCGTAAAGAGAGGGGGGACCTTGTCGGTGTTGTTCCGGAATCTCGGTCAGATCGAGTGGGTGAAGCGGCGCAACTACCGGCCTGCGGTGCACTGGTATGAGCAGGCTGTGGCGGCCAATCCGGATGACTGGCACCTGTACGTCGACCTGGACCGCCTCTACAGCATTCTCGGGGAGCACGAGAAGCGGTGTCGTTTGTTCGCACAAGCGCCGGAGGCGGTGCTGCAGAACTTCAACGTCAAATTGCGGGAGGCGCTGCTGTCGGTGGACACGGGTGACTACGATCGGGCGCTGGCGATTCTCACCAGCAACGTATTCAAACCGTGGGAGGGCTGGACCGGAGCGCGGGAGGTGTTCCTGCTGGCTCATTTTCGGCGGGGGCTTGAACGGCTGGATCGAGGGGAGGCCCTCGCGGCAGTTGCGGACTTCCGTGCTACGATGTTGTACCCGGAGAATCTGGGCACGGGTCGGCCTGCCAACCCCAAGTTTGCGCGCTCGTACTATTTGCTCGGACGGGCATTTCGGGGTGCGGGACGGCCAGATTCGGCGCGTCACTACTTCCGGTTGGCTGCGGAGGAAAGTGTCGGTCCGGCTTCGGAACTCGGGGTCTACCGGGCGCTGGCGATGCGCGAATTGGGCCAGCGCGAGCGGGCGGATTCCCTGTTGCGGCGAGGACTGGCGCAAATCGACCGTGCGTGGGCGGTGCCGGAGCGGAGAAGCTATCGACTGGCTTACGTTCGAGGACTCCTGCTGCAGGCGCTGGGGGATCGCGAGCGGGCTGCAGAGGCTTTCGAACTGGCCCGGCGAATGAATCCCGAATTTCGGTGGGCGTGGTGGAGATTGTGACTGCCCCGAAAGCGGACGGGACGCAACGGACAGATCTAGAGCCTACACCGAGATTCAGCGGAAAAGGGGCGGCGGGTCTGCAGGCGGCGAACGGTCATGTGGGAAGGTACGCGGCTCAGCGGTGTAGGGGAGAACTTTTGCAGCCCGGTGTGGTTCAACTCCCACCCTGAAGCGAACCTGCCGCCGAGGTGAAATGTGGGAAAGACAATTGCATTTGTACTGATTGGGGTTGCGGTGACCTTGGTGGGTCACAATTCTGAGGGCCAATCGATGAAGTTTCGCAAGCTCACCGCTGAAGAAAAACGGGTGATTCTGGGCCGGTCGACGGAAGCCCCTTTCAGCGGCGTCTACGAGTCCCACTGGGCGAAGGGCACGTACGTGTGCAAGCGCTGCGGCGCTCCGTTGTACCGCTCAGACGCCAAATTCGACGCCGGCTGCGGCTGGCCGAGCTTTGACGACGAGATCCCTGGGGCGGTCGAGCGTCGGCCGGATCCGGATGGCGTTCGTACGGAAATCGTGTGCGCTCGCTGCGGTGCACGCCTTGGACACGTGTTCGAAGGGGAGGGATTCACGCCCAAGAACGTACGGCACTGCGTGAACTCCGTCTCTCTACTATTTGTGCCCGAGGGCGAACCGCTATACGGGGCTCACGTTCGACCGGATACTGCCTATTTCGCCGGAGGTTGTTTCTAGGGCGTGGAATACTGGTTCCAGCGGACGGAGGGTGTTCAGTCCACACGAGTGGGGTACATGGGCGGGCACACTGAACATCCGACGTACGAGGAGGTTTGTTCCGACACCGCCGGCCACGCGGAGACCGTGGAGGCGGTCTACGCCCCGTCGATCATCACCTACGAGCAACTGGCGAAGCTTTTCTTCGAGATCCACGATCCGACGCAGAAGGACCGTCAGGGGCCGGATGTCGGGAGCCAGTACCGGTCCGCCCTGTTCTACACCAGCCTGGAACAGAAGGCGATCGCCGAAAAGCTCTTTGCGATTTTGAGGGCCCAAGGGTACCGCGTGGTGACTTCCGTGGAACCTGCGGGGAGATTTTGGGAAGCCGAGGACTACCATCAGCAGTACTACGCCAGCAAGGG
>CAYXFI010000177.1:3312-7834 GCA_964464205.1 uncultured Cytophagia bacterium | reverse complement strand
CAAGCATCGTAGCCGCCGGCTTGGCGGGATGGGCAAGCAAGCGTAGTATCCTGCCCTTCTGCACCTGGGCGAACCCTCGCCACTCGAGCGGCACGCGTGCCGAAACGTGCAAGAATGCCACAAGCAAGAGCGTCAGCCCTACCAGGGCGTGCGAAAAGCCGTTGCGGTTCGCTCAATAGGTCAACAGCAAGCTGGCACGCAGGGCTCCCCAGGCCACGGTTTGTCCCGTTCTGGTGAGCGACCCGTCGGTTATCTCATGGGACCGTCCCGGAGGCCCCGTGGAGAAGCCGGTTCGGATCCACCGGCAGAGCCAGCATGGCCACCCGCGCGGAACAGGCAGACCGCAGCGGGCGCAAACCATTGGTACAGGAGCTGTAGACACTGCAGAGCCGAGCAGCGACGCTGCATGACCGGCGCTTGGAGCTTCCACAAGGGACTGCGTTTGGTCGCGATTGCCTCCATCGTGGCAGGCGCAAGCACCTATGACTCCGTGACGCAGCGCTCTCAACGAACTGCCGGCTGAATCAGCTGTACCATGCCGGGCTCCACACGATTGCGTTTGCGGTTGGGGTGAGGACAGACCCGAGTTTACCGTCCGGCCGTGGCTGGCTGCTTGATCGCTTCCGACGAGCCGAGCTGTACCTCTCGCGCTCGCTGCTGTGGCCGTCTCGCAAGACCCTTTCGCAGATGGCCAACGTGAACGCTCCCCGGTCGACGTAGGGCCGCGGGGACATGTCATTACTCCCCTGCGAGGACCGCTGGAAGCTACTTCCCCCTACCAGCCAGACCTCTCTTCGCTGCGCGAGGATCCAAGGCTGGCCTCCTCCGCGTCCACACTGAGCTACGTCGGCCTACCAACCCAATTTTGGCGTTGCAAAAGCCGTCAAGCGGTATAGTTTTCTAGCGACTCTCCGGTGGCTAGTTTAGCCCTGTGTCCCTCTTGCCTTCTGAATCTCTCGTGCTTATTTTTGATTCAGTGTTATGGCCATGAGCGTAACGTTTGCAAGGACGGAAACGTCTACACAGTACAGCTGTGAACCCGAGGTCGGACGAGAGTGTGAACGCTACGACTCCCCGAACGCCTCTCTCCCTTCTCCCTCACCGCCCAGTCGCAGTGAGCATGTTCTACGCCGCCGTGGTGCTGCTGGGAGTGGTGAGCCTCACGCGGCTGCCGGTGGACCTGCTGCCGGATCTCTCCTACCCCAAACTCACCGTGTGGACCACCTACCCGGGCGCCGCGCCTGCTGAGGTGGAGGCGAGCGTCACTGTGCCCATCGAGGGGGTGCTTTCCACCCTGAGCGGGCTGCGGCGCATCAGCTCCGTGAGCCGGGAAGGGGTGTCGCTCGTTACGCTCGAGTTCCCCTGGGGGCGCGACATGGACGTGGCCATGCTCCATGTGCGCGAGAAACTGGACGAGCTCCGCTGGCTCCTGCCCCGCGACGTGGATCGCCCCACCATCCTGCGGATGGATCCCCGCAGCCAGCCCATCATGGGCGTCGCCGTCTCCGGCGCGGATCTCCGCCACCTCACCGGCCTCTGCCGCGACGTGTTCAAGCGGCGCCTGGAGCAGCTCCCCGGCCTGGCCCTGGTGGAGCTGGTGGGCGAGGTGGAGCCCGAGATCCAGGTGGAGGTGGATCAGGATCGGCTGGAGGCCCTTGGCCTCTCCGTGGCCGATGTGGCCCGGGCACTCGAACGCGCCAACGTGACCCTGCCCGGCGGCACGATTCGGCGCGGCGAGTTCCGCTTCTCCCTGCGACTGCTGGGTACATTCCAGGACGTGGCCGAGATTGCCGATGTGCCCGTGGCCTGGCAGGGCGATCGCCTGGTACGGGTGCGCGACCTCGCCGCCGTCCACGTCGGCACCCGCGAGCGGGAAAACGAAAACCGCTGGAACGGCGAGCCAAGCGTGGGACTGCTTGTGTACAAGGACGCCGGGGCCAACACCGTGCGCGTCTCCCGCGCGGCCCGCGGCGTGTTGAAAAAACTCCGTGCGCAGTATCCGGGCGTGCACATCGACGTGGCCTTCGACCAGTCTGGCTTCATCTCTCTGGCCATTGCCAACGTGCTGCAGGCGGTGGGCCTGGGAGGTCTGCTGGCCTTCCTGGTGCTCTTCTTTTTTCTACGCGACCCCCGCTACCCGCTGATGGTCAGCGTGTCGATCCCGGTGTCCATCCTGGCCACGTTCGTGTTCCTGCACGCCGTGGGAGCTGGCCTCAACCTGATGACCCTCGGCGGTCTGGCGCTGGGCGTGGGGATGCTGGTGGACGCCAGCATCGTGGTGCTGGAGAACATCTTTCGTCACCGCGAGATGGGCGAGGACGCCGACCAGGCCGCTGCCGCGGGCACCTCCGAGGTGGCGCTGGCGGTGACGGCTTCCACCCTGACCACCGTGGCTGTGTTCTTTCCCATCGTCTACGTCCGCGGGGTGGCGGGCCAGCTCTTCAAACACCAGGCCTACGCCGTGACCTCCGCGCTGGTGGCCTCGCTGCTTGTGTCCCTCTCGCTCCTGCCGGTGCTGGCCGCGAGGGCAAGGCGACGGTCTGGCTCTCCCCGCGGCGACCGGCGCGAGACTCTTGGCCGCTTCGCCACCGCCTACGAAAACCTGCTCCTGAGGGCGCTTGCTCGTCCCGGGAAGACGATTCTGATCGCCCTCGTCGCGTTCGGCGCGGCGGCGTTCCTGGCGACTCGCCTGCCCCGGGAACTGCTGCCTCCGGTGGATCAGGGCGAGTTCGTGGTGGAGCTGGAAATGCCTCCCGGTACGAGCCTGGAAGCAACCTCCGCGGCGGCGGCAACCCTTGAGAAGCATTTCCTCGAACATCCGGCCGTCGACGCGGTGTTCACCACGGTGGGCATCATGCCCAGCCAGCGGTTGTTCCGGGCGGGCGAGCTGGCGCTGAATCGGGCCAATCTCCGGGTTCGACTGCGGAAGAACTGGCGCGGGCGCACAGATCAGGTGATGCGAACCCTCGAGGCGACGGCGCCGCGGCTGGCGGGGGACGTCACATTTCGCTCCCCCCAGACGGGCCTGGCGGGTCTGCTGGAGCTCGGCCGGGCGGGACTCGAGATTCGCGTGTTCGGGGACGACTGGTCCCGTTGCCGGAAACTGGCGGAGGATCTCCGGCGTCGCCTGGCGGATGTCCCAGGATTGACGGGGCTTCTGGTGGAGGCGGAGGAAGGGCAACCCGAGGTGCGCATCTCGGTTCGCCGCGACCGGGCTGCGCTGTACGGTCTCACGCCCCGCAGAGTGGCGGAGTTCGTGCGCGACTACTTCCGCGGCAACGTGTCCACCCAGTTCGAAGAGCCGGATCGGAAGATCGACATCCGGGTGTGGCCGGAGGCAGCCCAACGGCGCAGCCTCTGGGACCTGCTGAAGGCGCAGATTCCCACTCGCCACAGTTCTGTGCCCGTGCGGGAGGTGATCGAGTACCGGCGCTCGCGTGGTCCTTCGGAGATTCGCAGAGAGAATCAGGAGCGTGTGGTGGTGCTCCACGCGGACGTGGCGGGTCGCGCCTTGGGCGCGGTGGTGGGCGATGTGCAGCGCGCGATCGAACGCCTGGACGTTCCCCTCGGGATGCGCGTGGAGATCGGGGGCGCTCGCGAGGAGATGACGCGTTCGTTCCGCAGTCTGGTGGCGGCCGCGGTGCTGGCCATCGTGCTGGTGTACATGATCCTGGCGGCGGAGTTCGAGTCGCTGGTGCAGCCGTTCATTGTGATGATGACGGTGCCGCTGGGGTTGATCGGGGTCGTCCTGGGCCTGCTGGTGACCGGCACGAGCTGGAACGTGATTTCGCTGATCGGTTTTGTGGTGCTGGTGGGCATCGTGGTGAACGACGGGATTGTGAAGATCGATTTCATCAATCGCGAGGTTCGACGCGGGGCCCCGGTGCGCAAGGCGATTCTGGAGGCCGGTCGCAAGCGGCTGCGGCCTATTGTGATGACGACGGTGACCACGGTGTTTGGGCTGTTGCCGATGGCGGTAGGCATCGGCGCCGGCGCCGAGCTCCAACGCCCCCTGGCAGTGACGGTGATCTTCGGCATCACCTTCGCTACGCTACTCACTCTCCTCGTCGTCCCAGTATTGTACCTTCTTCTGGCGGGAAATCGCCGAGCCGCGTTTCGACCCAACCGCGAAGACGCGAAGGACGCGAAGAGCTCTCATGAAGGAGCAAGCAATGAGTGACAGTGTTTTCGAGGACACGAAAGAAACGAGAGAACACGAACTTTCCAGCGCGATTATTGGGGCAGCCATCGAGGTGCACAAAGTTCTTGGGCCGGGTTTGCTCGAGTCCGCTTACCAGGCTGCTCTGTCCCGGGAGTTTGCACTGCGAGGGCTGCAGTTCGAAAGAGAAGTAAACCTGCCCGTGGTGTACAAAGGTTTGCGACTCGATTGTGGTTACCGGCTGGATTTCGTTGTTGAGGGCAAAGTTGTGGTTGAGCTGAAATCAGTGGAGAGGATTGAGCCGATCCATGTTGCTCAGCTGATGACGTACATGCGTCTCTCCGGCAAAAAGTTGGGTTTGCT
>CAYXFI010000177.1:0-3212 GCA_964464205.1 uncultured Cytophagia bacterium | reverse complement strand
CTTCGCGCTCTTCGCGCCTTCGCGGTGAGAGCCGAATGTTGCGGGTACTAACACAACGGCCGGTTGCGGTCGGGATGTTCTTCCTGGCGGTGTTGGCCACCGGGCTGTACTCCGTGTGGCATCTCCCCCTCGAGCTCAACCCCAGCGTCGACTTCCCCCGCGTCACCGTCACCACCACCTGGCCCAACACCTCGCCGGAGACGGTGGAGGCTTACGTCACGGCCCCCATCGAAGCGGAGGCAAGCACCGTCCACGGCGTACGCAACATCGAATCGACCTCGGAAGAAGGCCTCTCGCGCGTGACCATCGAGTTCACCCGCAACACCGACATGGACTTCGCCACCCTGGAGCTGAGCGAGAAACTGTCGCTCGTCCGCCGCAACCTGCCCTACGGCGTGTACCCGCCCCGCATTCAGAAATACATTCCCAAAGAGTTCGAAACCGGGGTCTTCCTCTCGTACAGGGTCACGGGGCCCTACCCGCTCAACTGGCTGCGCTGGCTGGCGAAAGAGAAAATCCGACCTGAGCTGCTTGGCGTGGAAGGTGTCGCCGGCGTGGAGGTGCTCGGCGGTTCCGACCGGGAGCTGGAGATCCGCTTGAAGCGCGACCTGCTCGAATCCGCGGGGCTCAACGTGTGGCAGGTGCAACAGCGGGTGCTGGACCTCACGCAGCGGGTGGCCGCCGGGTACATCCGCCAGGAGCACGAGCGGCTGTCCGTGCTCGTGGAGAATCCCGTCGCCAGCGCCGACGACTTGCTGGACGAGCCCATCGGGACGGCCGGAGGCCGGCTGGTCCGCCTCCGCGACGTGGGACGTGTAGTGGACACCTACGCCGAGCCCCTCAGCCTCACGCGGGTCGATGGAAACCCCGCCGTGCTGCTGGTGATCCACCGCGAGCCGGGCACCAACATCGTGTCCGTGGCCGACCGCGTGGCCGCCAAGCTGGAGGGCCTGCGCTCCAAACTCCCGAAAGAGATCCGGCTGATCAAAGAGGAGGACCAGAGCGAGCGGATTCGTCGCGAACTGGCCACCTTGGGTGAACGGGCAGCCTTTTCGCTCGTGGTTATTTTCGCAGTGCTGTGGCTCTTCCTGCGCAGCGCCTGGTCGCCGGTGATCATCCTGTCCACGGTTCTGTTCTCTTCGCTCCTGGCCCTGAACGCCTTCGCCGCGGCGCATCTGAGCGTGAACCTCCTGACGTTGGCCGGACTGGCCCTCGGTTTCGGAATGCTGGTGGACAACAGCATCGTGGTCTGGGAGAACATCGCCCGGCACTTCGCCCAGAGCGAATCGGCCGAGGTGGCCGCCGTGCAAGGAACCCGCGAGGTGGTCCTTCCCATCGTTGCGTCCACGTTCACCACCGTGTGCGTGTTCGTGCCCTTTGTGTACCTCACCGGCGAGCTGCGGATCTACTACGTGCCCTTCGCCCTCGCCGTGGGATTCTCCCTACTGGCCTCGCTGGCGGTGTCCTTCACGCTGATTCCCACGGTGGCAAGGCTGGCCCTGCGTCGCTACGGTGCGGGGCCGCGGAAAACCATCCCGGCTTTCGGGACGTCCAGACTTCAGGAGCTGTACCAGGCGGCACTGCGGCGGCTCATCCCCAGAAGGGGTTGGGTGCTGGCTCTGGCCGGAGCAGTGGTCGCGGTGAGCTGGTGGGTGTTCGACAGGTACGTCACGCGCGGACCCATCTGGTCCTGGCAGGAGAGGACGCAGCTCGGCGTGTCGATCTACCTGCCCCAGGGTACGCCACTGGAGCGCGCCGACGAGGCCGCCCGCAGGTTCGAGAAGCTCGTTGTGGGACGACCCGGTGTGGAGCGTGTGTTCACGCGCGTCTGGCGGGAGCGCGCCGTCATCACCATCACCTTCCCCGACAGCGTTGTGTACACGGCTTTTCCACTGATCCTCAAAGAAGAGCTCACCGCGGAAGCGGCCCGTACCGGTGGAGTCAACATTTCCGTGTACGGATTCGGGCCTGGTTACTACCGGGGTGGCGGTTCCGCAGGGCAGTTCTACCTCTACGTGCTCGGCTACAACTACCGCGACGTGTGTCGTTACGCCGATGAGCTGGCGGCCCGTCTGCGGCTCCACCCGCGGGTGCGGAACATCAAGATCAGCGGTGGCCGCTGGTGGTCGCCGGATCACACGGAAATCGTCATGCAGCCCCTGCGTGCGCGACTGGCTCAGGCTGGGCTTTCCGTGATGGACCTGCAGACTCAGCTCTCCGCGTACCTGAGGGAGACGCTCGGCTGGCAACAGATTCGCCTCGGCTCACGCGAAAAGGGTAGCGAACTCGTGTCCTACCGGATCAAAATGGCGGGGCATGAACGCTTCGAGGTGCGCGATCTGGCCAACGTGCTCCTGAAGGGCAGGAACGGGGCCGTGGTGCGTTTAGGCGAGGTAGCGCGTCTCGAAGAAAGACTGGTGCCGCGCGAGATCGTGCGCCAGAACCAGCAGTACCGCCGCACGGTGAGCTTCGAGTTCCTCGGACCCTGGAGGATGGGCAATCGTTTTGTGAAATCGGTTCTGGCTACTACTCACCTGCCGCCCGGGTACAAACTGGAGCGGCCGTCATTCCGGTGGGGTGAGGAGGGCGAGAAACGGCAGATCTGGCAGTTGATCGTACTGGCGATTTTGCTTGTGTTCATGGTGACCGCGGGCTTGTTCGAGTCGCTCACCCGGCCGTTTCTGGTGTTGTTGGCCCTGCCGATGGCGCTGGTGGGCACGTTCTGGATGTTCTACCTCACGGACACAAATTTTGACCGTTCTGCGTACATTGGGGTGGTGTTGCTGACCGGGATTGTGGTGAACAACGCCATTCTGCTGGTCTACCGGATCGGTCAGCTTCGAGCCGAGGGTTACCAGCCCCTGGAGGCGGCGGTGCTTGGCGGCGGGCAGCGCCTGCGGCCGATCCTGATGACGAGCGCGACCACGGTGGTGGGTCTCCTGCCGCTGGTGCTGTTTGCGCGGCCGGAGCAGAGTCTGTGGTACGCGCTGTCGCTGGCCACTATCGGCGGCCTGACGAGCTCTACAGTGCTGGTGCTGCTCGTCGTGCCCCTCTTGCTCAGCGGCCCGATTCGCTGGCCGAGGGTGCGTGCCAGATGCCGGTCCCGTGGCGAAGACGTGTAAGCTTTCACCGCGAAGACGCGGAGAACGCGAAGGGATTCTCGAAGAATTAGACGCCCATATCTGGCACTGGATGCCCTTTTGATTGTTTCG
>CAYXFI010000176.1:0-7882 GCA_964464205.1 uncultured Cytophagia bacterium | reverse complement strand
GTTCGGTACACGGAGCCCCGAAGTGGCGGGGTTGCGTCCTGGCCGTCATTTGCTACTGCTGCTGAGCGGGAGGCCCTCATCATCAGTTGGTTCGCCTGACGAACCCCCGTGCCGTCTCTCGAGGGACGGCGTTGTGTAGGCGGTTGACTGCAACCTCGTTGGGCGCGGGTGGTTCTGGGAGAGTCTCCTGAGCCTCTTGGTGATCGGGGTTACTCCCGCAGAAGGATCGGCCCCGTTCCCTGTAGCGAGCCTTTTCGACTGGAGAGCTTGAGATGAAGGAACGGAATCGCAAATACAGGCTGTGCTGCGGAGCGGCAAGCATTTCGCTCGCCCTATTGCTCGCGTTGGCGTCACCGCTGGAGTCGCAAGTGCGCCTACTGTCGTGGACGGAAAGCTCGTTCCGGGCCGAGACAGGAGGTTTTGCGGTCTGGTACGACAGCGCGGCGACTGGTGGGGCGATGTTCATCGCCCGGACTGAAACTGCGCAGGTTGTACTGACGAATCTGCTGTGCGGGGGCCCCGGACTGGAGCCGCTGCAGCCAGGTGTGTTCTCTCGCCTGGAGGTTTCGGAAAACGCGGAGGCTATTCGCGTTTCGGTCGCCGCTACACCCACCTGGGGTGAGCTCCGTTCGACGGTGGAATTGTACAAGGACGCCCCGGGTCTGATCCACTGGCGGGTGGAAGGAAAGGCGCGGTCGGATTTCAGCCCGTGGCGCCAGCGGCGAGCCCTGTCTTTCTACGACCGGGCGGCGCGAGTCCAGGTCTCGGGTTCACTGGAGACGTACGCGACGCAGGCGCCCTGGGCGGCAGGTGTGGCCTACTTCAGCGAGAAGCGGTACCTGGATGCGACCCTACTCTTCTTCGAAAACTTCACCGCACTGAATCGCTACTTCGAGACGGTGGGGGCGGGGCCCGAAAACGCGATCTACCTGAGCAACAAGCAGTTCGGGTACGTACGTCCCGTAAATGCGGGGAAGTACCTCCCCAAGAATGAGTGGATTGTTCTGGAAGATAGCTACCTGGTCCTGCAGCCGGGCTTACCCGAGCAGGCCCAAGAGGTGGGGCTCAGGTTCCTGCGAGGTCTGGCCTGGGTCCTGCGGACGCTGGAAAGACCCTGGGCCGGACTTCAGCCGGACTGGCTACAGATTGCAAAGCGCACCGTGCACGATCTGGAGGATCCGTCGTGCTGGGTGGAACTGGACGGGCGGAAATACCTGCGGGCCTACGTGAACGTGCCCCGTTTCAGTTGCGCGGAGGCCATCGCCCAGCTCGACGTCCTCTGCCCCCTCACGGCCCTGGAGACCGCTCTGGACGATCGGACCTTCTGGACATTTGACGATCTGCACCTGATTCCCAATCTGGTGACCTTCCTCCAACCCACGTACCGGGTATTCGTGAACGACTATCCACCGGGCGGTGTGACCGGATTGAATGGCTGGTACCAGTTGCAACTGCTCATCGACCTTGCGGAACTGGCGCGAGGAGGCAACCCGGCGGCGCCGACGGCGCGCATGCTGCTCAAACAGTCCCTCCCGGTGGTCGTGGAATTGGCGCGGGCCAACGGCTACCGGTTCTACGAGGGTTTCCGGTATTCGGACTACAGCGTCTGGGGGAAGCTGGAGGCGGATGCCACGGGCGGCTACGCCTACCTGATGCTGGACGCGGCGGAGATCTTCGGCGACAGCACCTACCTGGACGAAGCTAGGGCCGCACTGGTGGCTTTGCCGCTCGATCAGGGATTCGATTTCACCTACGAGGCACATTTCTCGGCGATCACAGCGGCCGCCTGCGCACGACTGGCGGCACGGACGGGCGACCCAAGCTGGGTGGAACGGGCCTACCTGCCCCTTGCCTCGCTTTTCCGGATAGTGTGGTGGTGGGAATGCGACTACGGCTGGGCGAGCTCGTACCAGACCTTCGGTGGATTGAGTCCGATGATCGGTGCCGGAGTGATCACCCCCAAGGAACAGTACGAAGCCTGGTGGTATCTGCGAGAATTCCTGGGCTATCTCGGGGATGGGGTGGAGATCCCGGACGAGCTCGAGTACGTGGTTTCGCTGTTCCTTGACGAATCGCCCCGGGTTTGCTATTTTTGCCTCCCTCCGAATCTGCCCCGAGAGGCGGTTTGGACGCAGCCCACCATCTACAACTCCGTGAACAACCCGGACCTGATGATTCCCCTCGAGGACCTGCGCCAAGGGTGGGACCGGTCCGGCAAGTACGGGCAGGAGATCTACGGAGCGGGCATGTCGCTGGCGTTCGCCGCTGCTCAGGTGGCCACGGGTGTCGTCGGCCCCGCACGAAAGTCGGGGTGCCCGCAGAACCACGAACTGAGCATCTGGCCCAATCCGGCCAAGGGTGATTTTCGGCTGCAGATACGGTCGGCTCGGGCCGCACGCGCCACGGTGTGGCTTTTCAACGAACTGGGGCAGCAGATCGCCGGCCCCATACAGGTGCCGACAAACCGTGCTGTGTATTTTCTCGAGCTCGTCGGCGGAACCCCGCTGGCGAGCGGACTTTACTTCGTGGTTGTTGAGACCGATGGAAAGCGGCTGGCCGAGAGAGCGCTGCTGATGCGTTGAGCGAGGCGGGGAAGACTTTTGACGTAGCGGCGGGGGCCGCTCCGGTGCCCCCGGGTTGGCAGGCCAGATCCACGGAGGGTACGGCTGCACGTCCGCTTACGCGAAGTCTCGAACCGAGTACGAACGGAGATGCGATGGAGAAGCTGGATCTGAACGGTACGTGGGAGTTCCGTTGCGCAACGGAGGACGCGCCGGAGGAGTGGAAGCAGTGGCGTGCGGCGGACGTACCGGGTACGGTGCACACCGACCTGCTCGGGGCCGGGTTGATTCCCGACCCTTTCTGGGGTGACAACGAGCGGCACGTGCAGCCTGTGCACAACGTGGACTGGCTGTACCGGCGCACATTCGAATGGCGGGGACGCGAACGGGGTCGGACGTACCTGGTTTGTGAGGGTCTCGATACGGTGGCCGAAATCCGTCTCAACGGCGAGCTGGTGGCCGAGGTTGCCAATCAGTTCGTGCCTTACCG
This sequence comes from uncultured Cytophagia bacterium, assembly GCA_964464205.1. Taxonomy (GTDB): domain Bacteria; phylum Zhuqueibacterota; class Zhuqueibacteria; order Oleimicrobiales; family Geothermoviventaceae; genus Zestofontihabitans. The sequence continues at coordinate 4,831 of CAYXFI010000176.1, read as the reverse complement.
TTTCGACGTGTCCCCCTTGCTACGGGACGGCGAGAATAGGCTGGAGATCCTGTTCCGCTCGCCGCTCCGCAGCGCGGAAGAAAGACGAAGGCGAATGGGGCCCCTGGTGGAGGGCTACGACAAATACGACGAGCGCCGGTTCTACCTGCGCAAGGCCCAGTACTCTTTTGGGTGGGATTGGGGGCCGGCGCTTCCCACTTCCGGGATCTGGCGCCCGGTCTACCTGGAACACGCGGAAGGTCCCCGCATCGCCGACATCTGGTTGAAGACGCTCAGCGTGGGCGACGGGGCTGCGGATTGCGAGGTGGAAGTGGAACTCGACGGCGAGTGGCAGGGCTGCTCGCTCGAGTTCGAGATCTCGCGGGATGGGACGTCGGTTTTCCGCGACCGCTGCGAGGTGAAGGCAGGGCTGACGCGGCGGCGCTGGTCGCTGAAGGACGTGGAATTGTGGTGGCCCAACGGCTACGGTGAGCCGGCGCTGTACCACCTGATCGTGGTGCTGGAGCGCGGCGGCGAAACGCTCCATCGGGTCTCGCGGCGCGTGGGCTTCCGCACGGTCGAGCTTGTCCTCGAGGACTCGGACGGTCCCTCTTTCCGGTTCCGGATCAATGGGAAAGAACTGTTTGCGAAAGGGGCCAACTGGGTCCCATCCGACAATTTTCTGCCCCGGGTCACGGAGGAGAAGTATCGTTTTCTGCTGGAACGTGCAGCAGCCGCGAGTATGAACATGATCCGCGTGTGGGGTGGGGGAATCTACGAAAACGACGTGTTCTACGATCTGTGTGACGAGCTCGGCTTGATGGTTTGGCAAGATTTCATGTTCGCCTGCGGCGTGTACCCGGAGGAGAGAAGTTTTCTTCGACTCGTGGAGGAAGAGGCGCGGGCGAACGTGCGCAGGCTGCGCGGTCACCCGTCCGTGGTCCTGTGGTGCGGCAACAACGAGTGCGAATGGATCTGGCGGACGAGGACGGGAAAGCTAGTGGAAGAGATGCCGGGCTACGGAATCTTTCACAAACTGTTGCCCCGGATTTGCGCGGAGCTGGACCCCACCCGCCCGTACTGGCCGACCACTCCCTGGGGTGAACCGAGCGATCCGAACGGCGAGGGCAGGGGGAACCGGCATCAGTGGGGCATCTGGAGCCGATGGCAGGACTACCGCGAGGTGCGCCACGACCGGAGCCTGTTCGTCACCGAGTTTGGGTGGCAAGCGCCCGCCTGCCAGGTCACGCTCGATCGGGTGTTACCGCTGGAGTCGCGTCATCCACAGAGCCGACTGTTTGAATTTCACAACAAACAAATCGAGGGTAGCGAACGGCTGTTCCGTTTCCTGGCGGCTCACTACCGCGTGGTGACCGACTACCCGTCTTTCATTCACCGCACCCAGGTGAACCAGGGCGAGGCGCTCAAGCACTGCATCGAACACTGGCGGCGCCGCTGGCCGAAAACCGGGGGTGCACTGATCTGGCAGCTCAACGACTGTTGGCCGGTCACGAGCTGGTCCCTGATCGACGGCGATCTGAATGAGAAGGCCGCCTACTATTTCGCGCGACGTTTCTTCGCCCCCGTGATCGTCTGCACCGAACGAGTTGGGGAGGTATTCAATATCTGGGTCTGCAACGATCGGCTGGAACCATTTCGCGGAACGGTGCACTGGCAGATTCGCGATTTCGCGGGCCAGGTTCTAGCTGACGGCCAAGTTGGTGTGGACATTGAAGCACAGTGTTCCCGAAAGGTCGGTGCCGTGGAGATCGGGGAAGAGCTGGCGGGCAAGGAAGAGCGCTCGTACCTCTCGGTGCGGTTGGAGGACGACGAGGGCAGGCCGGTCAGCCGGACGACGGAGCTGCTGACCGAGGGAAAGCACGCTGAGTTGCAGAATCTGGGCCTGCGGATCGAAGAGTTCGAGTGCAACGGCGGTGAAGGTTGCCTGGTCGTGTCGTCGGACTCGTTTGCGAAGGGCGTGTACCTGAGTCTCCCGGGGGCCCGCTTCGAGGACAACTACTTCGACCTGGAGCCCGGGGAGAGGAAGCTGGTGAAGTTCTGGAACGAGACGGGAGGTGCGCTGGGCACGTCTGGATTGGGTGTGGTTGCGATCAACGGCTCGCTGTAGATTTCGGTCTGAGGCCCGATCTGAAGAGGTGGAGGAGAAGCCCCGAAGGCGGCTCGCGAGCGGAGGAAGAATCGAACGAGGGACGGACGAATGGACGGGATTGACGTCTTCACGCGCTACCCCGGAAACCCAATACTGACGGCGGAAGACTGGCCCTACCGGGCGAACGCGGTTTTCAATCCTGCAGCCATCGAAGTGGGCGAGGAGACCGTGCTGCTCGTACGGGTGGAGGACATGCGCGGCATGTCCCACCTCACCGTGGCGCGCAGCGTGGATGGTCGTACGAACTGGCGCATCGATTCGGAGCCCACGTTGCAGCCCGACCCAGTGAACTACCCCGAAGAAATCTGGGGCATCGAGGATCCCCGGGTGGTCTACCTGGAGGAGATGGAGGCCTACGCGGTGACCTACACTGCGTTCTCGATGGGTGGCCCGCTGGTCTCGCTGGCGCTTACGAAGGACTTTCGCACCTTCGAGCGGCGCGGGCCGATCATGCCCCCGGAAGACAAAGACGCCTGCCTCCTGCCGCGTCGCTTCAACGGGCGCTGGGCCCTGATTCATCGTCCGATGCCTTCCGGCACCTATGGCGACGGTGCGCACATCTGGGTGAGCTTCTCCAACGATCTCCAGTACTGGGGCGAACACCGCATTTTGCTCCCGGCGCGGCGTGGAGGTTGGTGGGACGCGAACAAGGTTGGCCTGGGGCCGCAGCCGATCGAAACGGAACACGGCTGGCTGGTGTTCTACCACGGTGTTCGGTCCACGGCCTCCGGGAGCCTTTATCGCGTGGGGGTGGCTCTCCTGGATCTGGAGGATCCCACCCGCGTGCTGCGACGCTCGGACCAGTGGGTGTTTGGGCCGAAGGAACCCTACGAGCGGGCGGGAGACGTTCCAGGGGTGACTTTTCCGACCGGCATCATCGTGGACGAGGAACGGGACGAAGTGCGGATGTACTACGGCGCCGCCGACACGAGTGTGGCGTTGGCCATCGCCAAATTCAGTGAACTGCTCGACTTCGTCCTTCGATGCCCCGCGCCGTAAGAAGCGTTGCAGATTGGATCAAATCATGAGAGCCGTCCGTCCCTGGCGGGCGGCTATTGTTGTGTCACGGGACGGCTAAGATGAACACCGCCGAGCTGCGGCCGGGTAGAGGGGCCATAGTCTGGTGCGCCAGTTGGGGACCGGATGGGGGTGCGCTTGGGTTACACGTCCTAGCCAAGGGGGGTACAGGGCGCTGCGATCTAGGGATTCAATGGACAATTATCGCTGAACCGCGAAGCGGCAGAGAAACGCAGAGACGAAGCACATGCATCCCTGACTGGGACACGCTTTGTAGGTCAACCCCACCAGTCTGGTCGGGGCGGAGTGGGGCGGTGGACTTGAGGGGTACCGCTCGCCCGTTTCAGCCGCACTGTCCGCGCTTCCGGGACCAACCGCGAGCACACGATCGTCCCCGCCTCCATGTTTTGCAGGGAATCGCGCTGGATCTGGATAGGCTCGCTCCGCTTGCCGATGAAGCACATCGTCAGGCAGCCACACGAAACGTCAACCCGTCTCTGGTGAACGGGTATTCCGCCCGTCTCTCACGCCTCCCCGCCTTAGCTGGAGTCACTTTTTCGTAGCCTTCTCGAAGCCCTCACGAACTGCCGGAAAGGTGAGCACACGCCAGGAACGTCGGGAGGCTGGCGCAGGGATGTCTTCCCGGCCGTCCCTTACTCTCGATTCCGGTGGTTATTGTACGTGGTCTTGCCGCCCCGGCGTGCGTGTTTGCAATATTACGTGAAAATTCACGATGTGGGAGGCTTTCCGGTCTGGTCTCTCCGCGTGAGCGACTTCTTCACGCGCTTCCCAAGAGTTGGGTGAAGAACTCTCGCAAAGTCGCCAAGAGCGCGAAGCAGCTTCGGAAGTGAATTGAGAATACGGAGGCTCGGCCTGGCCGCATGTCGGTATTCATGTTCGGAGTCAGTTCGTGGCAAGCGGACTGAAGCAAACCGGGACCCAGGACCTCGTGGGCCTCAATTGCCGCCCCAATGATGGCGTTCGAGAGTTCATGCTCCCTCGTGTGCTTGGTATCGTCGAAAAGACCGTCACTCATTGCAACCCCCTTCGAAACGAATTCTTCGCGTTCTCCGCGTCTTCGCGGTGAAAACGGAGGCCGCGAAGTGCACAGGCACTCATCCAACCGTCAAATTCAAGGTACGAGTCGCGGAGACGCAAAGGGCCGCCAAGTTGCGGTTCGGCCGTCGGGGATGCTGAAGAGGAAATCAACGGAAGCCGATACGCGGTTCGCCGGCTGGGGCAAGAGGGAGTGCGACGCTTCAAGAAGGGCGATTGCCAGCCGCGGGGGTAGATCATTTGGGTGGCCGTGGTCTCTTCGTCGTTTCGAAGCCTCGGTCGCCGTTCGCCACACGCAATCGAGGGGAACGTTCCATTCGCACGTGGCTGGGTCTGGGAGGGGCGCGGGCTTGGCGTGCTTGGCGGCTTTGCGAGAGATCGGTTTCCCTGGGTTTTCCGGGCTACTGTTGTCTTCGGGTTCTTCGCGAGAGGTATTTGCAGCCCTATCTGGGCGGGGCGAGCTTACGGACGCGAGGCCCGCAACTTTACAAAAACCATACCACTGTTTGAATTGACCTTGACAATCAGGGGTGGATCGGCTATATTTGATCGAACGTGTGGGTCGAACGTAGGGTCAAGAGGCCCCGGACGGGGCCCTTTTGTGTGTTC
>CAYXFI010000175.1:0-7996 GCA_964464205.1 uncultured Cytophagia bacterium | reverse complement strand
TGATTTCTTCGCTGACCACCTACGCCCGGATCAACGACTTCGGATTCATCGAAACGCCGTACCGCAAGGTGGTCGACGGGAAGGTGACCAACGAAATCGTCTACCTTTCGGCGGACGAGGAGGAAGAGGCGATCATCGCCCAGGCCAACGCGCCGGTGGGCAAAGATGGGCGGCTGCTCGGCGAACGCATCAAGGCCCGTACGCGCGGTGAGTTCCCCATCGTTCGCCCGGAAGAGGTGGACTACATCGACGTTTCGCCGAACCAGATGGTGTCGGCGGCGGCGGCGTTGATCCCGTTCCTCGAGCACGACGACGCCAACCGCGCGCTGATGGGCTCCAACATGCAGCGTCAGGCGGTGCCGCTTCTCCGGCCGGAGGCGCCGCTGGTGGGCACGGGCCTAGAGGGCAAGGTGGCGCGCGACGCTCGTGCGGTGGTCGTCTCCGACGTGGATGGCGTGGTAGAGGAGGTGGACGCGGAGCACATCACCATTCGCGTGGAGTACGACGAAGACGACGAATCCAGGAAGCTCGAGCGGCTTCTGGACTTCGACCAGCGCGATCGGGTGACCTACAAGCTCACCAAATGGCGCCGTACGAACCAGGACACGTGCATCAACCAGCGTCCGGTGGTCCGCGAAGGCGAGCGCGTCAAGAAGGGGCAGGTGATTGCGGACGGTTTCGCCACGGACCACGGCGAGCTGGCGCTCGGTCGCAATGTGCTGGTGGCCTTCCTGCCCTGGCGGGGCTACAATTTTGAGGACGCGATCGTCATCTCCGAGCGCCTGGTCAAGGAGGACATCTACACCTCGATTCACATCGAGGAGTTCGAGTGCCAGGTGCGCGACACCAAGCGTGGCGAGGAGGAGCTCACGCGGGAGATCCCGAACGTGAGCGAGGAGGCCACCAAAGACCTGGATGAGAACGGCGTCATCCGCGTCGGGGCGGAGGTGAAGGCCGGCGACATCCTTGTCGGCAAGGTGACCCCGAAAGGTGAGACGGATCCCACGCCCGAGGAAAAGCTGTTGCGGGCGATTTTCGGCGAGAAGGCGGGCGACGTGAAGGACGCCTCGCTGCGGGCGCCGAGCGGCTTGAAGGGCGTGGTTATCGATACGAAGCTCTTCTCCCGGAAGCGCAGGGACGCGAAGACCAAGAAGCAGGACAAAGAGAAATTCGACGAGATCGAGGAGTGGTACCAGTCCGAGCTGGCCAACGCTCAGGCTCTGCGCCTGGAGAAGATGACGGCCGTGCTGCAGGGAAAGAAATCCGTCGGGATTCGGGACGGGATCACCGGAAAGACGGTCGTCAAAGCGGGCACGATCCTCAAACCGGAGCACATCGCTCGGATCGACTTTGACACCTACGATTTCACGCAGGATCTCGTGGACGATGCCGAAGCCAATGAGCTGGCTCGGGCAATTCAGCAGAGATACCTCAGGAAGCTGGAATCCCTGAAGGAAGAGTACGACACCAAGCGCCTGCGGGTCACGATCGGCGACGAGCTACCCCCTGGCATTGTCCAGCTCGCCAAAGTGTACGTGGCCAAGCGGCGCAAGATCATGGTGGGCGACAAGATGGCCGGGCGTCACGGGAACAAGGGCGTTGTTTCCGTGATTGTGCCCGAGGAGGACATGCCCTTCCTCGAGGACGGCACTCCGGTGGACATCGTGCTGAACCCGCTGGGTGTGCCTTCTCGAATGAACGTGGGGCAGATTCTCGAGACGATCCTCGGGCGCGCGGCCAAAGTGCTCGGAGTTCGCTACGCCTCGCCGGTGTTCGACGGGGCCACGGAGGAGGACATTCAGAGAGAGCTCAAGAAAGCCAAGTTGCCCCTGAACGGCAAGGTGACGCTCTACGACGGCCGCACTGGCGAGCCCTTCGACATGCCGGTGACCGTCGGCTATATCTACATGATGAAGCTGTCGCATCTGGTGGAAGACAAGATTCACGCTCGCTCCATCGGGCCGTACTCGCTGATCACGCAACAGCCGCTCGGCGGGAAAGCTCAGTTCGGCGGTCAGCGGTTCGGTGAGATGGAGGTTTGGGCTCTCGAGGCCTACGGCGCCGCGCACACCCTGCAGGAAATCCTCACGGTGAAATCTGACGACGTGCGGGGTCGAGCGCGGGTGTACGAGGCCATCGTGAAAGGCGAAAACCTGCCGGAACCGGGTCTGCCCGAGTCGTTCAACGTGCTCATCAAGGAGCTCCAGGGTCTGGCTCTGGACGTGGAGTTGATGGACCAGTCCGCGCTGCGCAAGAAGAAGAGCTGAGGCTCGGACGAACTCGGCAGGGTAGGAACGGGGTCCAGGCAGTTTGATGTTTTGATCCTCACTGGAGGTGATATTTTGGCACTGGCAGTTCGACAAGAAGGGATTCGTCCTCGGCAGGTTCGGGCGATTTCCATCGGGCTGGCATCGCCCGACAAGATTCTGGAATGGTCGCACGGCGAGGTGACCAAACCAGAGACGATCAATTACCGGTCCTTCAAGCCGGAGAAGGACGGCCTGTTCTGCGAGAAGATCTTCGGGCCAGTGCGCGATTTCGAGTGTCACTGCGGCAAGTACAAGCGGGCCCGTTACCGCGGGATCGTTTGTGACCGCTGCGGAGTGGAGGTGACCACCAAAGCCGTGCGCCGCGAGCGGATGGGCCACATCACGCTCGCCGTACCCGTGGTGCACATCTGGTACTGGAAATCGATCCCCTCGAAGATTGGCAACGTCCTTGGGATGAGCACCAAGGACCTGGAGAGGATCATTTACTACGAATCCTACGTGGTGATCGAGCCGGGCGAGTCCGGGCTGCGTCCCAAAGAGCTGATCAGCGAGGAAGAGTACCATCAGATTCTCGCGGATTTCCCCGGTATCGACAAGGCGCCGGAGGAGAGCGGCAAGCGCTTCGTCGCGAAGATGGGCGGCGAAGCGATTCTGGAGCTGCTGAAGCGCACGGACATTGAAATGCTGTCGCGGCAGCTCCGCGCCGAGCTCCACACTCAGATCTCGCAGCAGCGCAAGGCGGAAATCCTGAAGCGCCTCAAAGTGATCGAGGCGTTCCGGAAGACGGAGCGCGGGAAGCCGAACAAGCCGGAGTGGATGGTCCTCACGGTCATCCCGGTGATTCCGCCCGAGCTCCGACCGCTGGTGCCGCTGGAGGGCGGTCGCTTCGCCACGTCGGACCTCAACGATCTTTACCGCCGGGTGATCATCCGGAACAACCGCCTTAAGAAGCTGATCGAGATCAAAGCGCCAGAAGTGATCCTGCGCAACGAGAAGCGGATGCTGCAGGAGGCGGTGGATTCGCTGTTCGACAACGGCCGGAAAGTCTCGGCGGTGCGCGGCGACGGCAACCGACCGCTCAAATCGCTTTCGGATATGCTGCGCGGCAAGCAGGGTCGGTTCCGTCAGAACCTGCTGGGTAAGCGGATCGACTACTCGGGCCGCTCGGTGATCGTGGTGGGCCCGGAGCTCAAGCTGCACCAGGCCGGCTTGCCCAAAGAGATGGCGCTGGAGCTGTTCAAGCCGTTCGTGATCCGGAAGGTGATCGAACGTGGCATGGTGAAAACGGTGAAGAGCGCCAAGAAGCTGGTGGAGCGCGCCACTCCGGAGATTTGGGAGATCCTCGAGGAGGTAGTGGAGGATCATCCCATCCTGCTCAACCGTGCTCCCACGCTGCACCGGTTGGGGATCCAGGCGTTCCAGCCCGTCCTGATCGACGGCAAAGCGATCCAGATTCATCCGCTGGTGTGCGCCGCATTCAACGCGGACTTCGACGGCGACCAGATGGCGGTGCACGTCCCACTGAGCCAGTACGCGCAGGTGGAGACGTGGCTGCTCATGCTCTCGAGCCACAACATTCTGTCGCCGGCGCACGGCGGACCTCTGGCCATTCCGAGCCAGGACATGGTGCTGGGGCTGTACTACATGACTAAGGCTCGGAGTGGAGAGCCGGGTGAGGGGAAGGTCTTCTCGTCGCCCGAAGAGGTGATCATTGCCCACGATCAGAGCAAGCTGGGGCTGCACGCTCGCATCAAGGTGCGCATCAATGGCGAGCTGGTGGAGACGACCACCGGCCGTGTGCTGTTCAATCAGATTCTGCCGCCCGAGCTGGGCTTCGTGAACCAGCTTCTCACGAAGCGCCGCATCGGGCAGATCGTCTCCAGGGCGTTCAAGACCATCGGGAACTACCGTACGGTCCAGTTCCTGGACAGGCTGAAAGACATGGGCTTCCGCTACGCCACGGTCTCCGGAGCCACGTTCGGGATCGAGGACATGGTGATCCCGGAGGAGAAGCCGAAGCTTCTGGAGTGGGCGTACAAGCGAGTGGCGGAGATCCAGAAGAAGTACGAAGCAGGACACATTACCGACAGCGAGCGCTACAACCAGGTGATCGACGTGTGGACGCAGACCGCCAACGAGGTGGCTGCCCGCATGCTGGAAGCCCTGCGCAAGGATCGCGACGGGTTCAACCCGGTGTTCATGATGGCCGACTCGGGCGCGCGTGGATCGAAGGATCAGATCCGCCAGCTCGGCGGCATGCGTGGCCTGATGGCCAAGCCCCAGAAAAAGATGACCGGTGGACTGGGCGAGATCATCGAAGACCCGATCACGGCGAACTTCCGCGAGGGCCTGTCCGTGCTGGAGTACTTCATCTCCACACACGGCGCGCGCAAGGGTCTGGCCGACACGGCGTTGAAGACCGCCGACGCCGGATACCTCACCCGCAGGCTCGTGGACGTGGCCCAGGATGTGGTCGTGACGATGAAGGACTGCGGCACCATCATGGGTGTCCGGATGCGGCCACTGAAAGAGGGTGAGGAGATCATCGAGGCGCTGGCCGACCGCGTGCTGGGTCGGGTGGCGGCCGAGGACGTGTTCGACCCGGTGACGAACGAAGTCATCGTACGGGCCGGAGAGCTGATCGACGAGGCCAAAGCGGAGAAGATCGCTGAGGCCGGTGTGGACTCGGTGTACATCCGATCGGTGCTCACGTGCGAAGCCCCCCACGGCGTGTGCGCCATGTGCTACGGCCGCAATCTGGCCACTCAGCGAATGGTTGAAGTGGGAGAAGCCGTGGGCGTGATGGCCGCGCAGTCGATCGGCGAGCCGGGCACGCAGCTCACGTTGCGGACGTTCCACATCGGTGGCACGGCAGCGCGCATCGCGGCCGAATCGGAGGTGCGAGCCAAGCTGCCGGGCCGGGTGCAGTTCGAGGGTCTGCGCTACGTGGAGCGCGACGAGGTACTGATCGCAATCAACCGCAACGGCAAGCTCAACATTCTGGACGAGGACGACCGAGTGCTGACGTCCTACTCGATCCCGCACGCGGCCCACGTGGTCGTGAAAGAGGGTGAAAAGGTCGAGAAGGGACGGCTGCTCTTCCGGTGGGACCCGTACTCCGAGAGCATCTTGGCCCTGGCTGAGGGCAAGATTGAGTTCGAGGACCTGATCGAGAAGGTCACCTATCAGGACGAGGTAGACGAGTCCACCGGACGCCGCCAGCGGGTGGTGGTGGAGTCGCGTGACAAGTCGCTGACGCCGGCCATCGTCGTGGTGGACGAAAAGACGGGTGAGCGCCGACAGCACATGATGCCGATCGGGGCCATGCTGATGGTCCACCCCGGCGACTACGTGAGGGCGGGCGACCTGCTGGCCAAGATCCCGAAGCAGATCGCGAAGACGCGCGACATCACCGGCGGTCTGCCGCGGGTGGCGGAGCTGTTCGAGGCGCGTCGGCCGAAGGATCCGGCGATCGTCAGCGAGATCGACGGTTACGTGAAGTTCGGCGAAATCCGCCGCGGTATCCGGAAGGTGATCGTGACCTCGCCCGACGGCCACGAGACCAAGACGTACCTGATCCCCTACGGGAAGCACATTCTGGTGCACGACGGCGACTTCATCCAGGCGGGCGAGAAGATCACCGAAGGTGCCATCGCACCGCAGGACATCTTGGCCATCAAAGGGCCGAACGCCGTGCAGGAGTACCTGGTGAACGAGATCCAGGAGGTGTACCGCCTGCAGGGCGTGCGCATCAACGACAAGCACATCGAGGTGATCGCCCGGCAGATGTTCCAGAAGGTGCGGGTGGAAGACCCCGGCGACACCGACTACCTGGAGGGCGACCAGGTGGATCGCCGGAGCTTCCTGCAGGAGAACGAGCGCATCCGGAACATGGTGGTGATCACCGATCCGGGCGATTCGCCGTACCATACGGACGAGCTTGTGCCCATCTCGGAGTTCGAGGCCACGAACGCGCGTCTCCAGGAAGAGGGCAAGCAACCGGCGGAGGCTCGACCCACGCGTCCGGCTACGTTCCAGCCGGTTTTGCTGGGCATCACGAAGGCGTCGCTGACTACGGACAGCTTCATCTCGGCGGCGTCGTTCCAGGAGACCACCCGGGTGCTGGCCGATGCTGCGGTGCGCGGGAAGGTGGACTACCTGCGCGGCTTGAAGGAGAACGTGGTGATGGGCAACCTGATCCCGGCTGGCACCGGTCTGCGCAAGTACGAGAATCTGTTGGTCAGCGGGCCTTCCGTCTTTGAGGGAGAGGAAGGAGAGCGGGCCGAAGCCGAGGAGAAGCCGGAAGAGGCACGGCCGGAGGAGCAGGCGGTACCCAGCCCGGCGAGTTCCTGAGAGCGGCCTTGTAGTAAGTGCGCGCGAAAAAAGCAGTTACCTCAGAAAAAGCATTTGACGTTTTTCGAAATCTTACTATATTCCGGACTGTACAATCAGAGCACCGAGGAGGTATATGCCGACCATCAATCAACTTGTACGCAAGGGACGCCAGAAGGTCGCTTGGAAGACAAAAGCACCGGCCCTTACGGGCTGCCCACAGCGGCGGGGCGTGTGCACCCGCGTGTACACGACCACACCGAAAAAGCCGAACTCGGCGCTCCGGAAGGTGGCTCGTGTGCGCCTGACCAATGGGTACGAGGTGACGGCGTACATTCCGGGTGAGGGTCACAACTTGCAGGAGCACAGCATCGTTCTCATCCGCGGTGGCCGTGTGAAGGATCTTCCGGGTGTGCGCTACCATATCATCCGCGGGGTGTACGACGCCGCCGGAGTGGAGGGGCGCCGCCAGGGCCGTTCGAAGTACGGCACCAAGAGACCGAAGTGACGATTTTCAAAGTAAGGAAATCCGATGCCGAGAAGGAAAAGACCACAGAAACGCGAGATACTTCCCGATCCGAAGTACAATAGCGTTCTGGTCGCGAAGTTCATCAATTGCCTGATGATGCAAGGCAAGAAGAGCCTTGCGGAGCGGATCTTCTACACGGCATTGCAGCGGATCGAAGAGAAGACGGGGAAAAACGGCCTGGAGGTATTTGAGAAAGCGGTGGCCAATACCAAGCCGCTTCTCGAGGTGAAATCAAGACGAGTGGGTGGAGCCACCTATCAGGTTCCGGTAGAGGTCCGGCCGGAGCGGCAGCAATCGCTGGCAATCCGCTGGCTGATTGCGGCCGCCCGCTTGAGGTCGGAACACACAATGTCCGAACGCCTGGCCAACGAACTGATCGCAGCTTCGAAAGGAGAAGGGGCAGCGATCAAGAAGAAAGAAGACACGCATCGGATGGCAGAGGCCAACAAGGCGTTCGCGCATTTTCGCTGGTAACGTTGCGGCGCAACCGCGGTTCTCGCTGGACGGTCAGTTCAGATTGGGAGGGACGCACGGGACCAGCGTAGGCGTCGACAACTGATACCTGGAAACTCGATTACCTGTGAAAAGGAGGCTCCACGTTTCAAGTGGAGTTTTTTATGGCACGGCTCGTACCACTGGAAAGAATTCGAAATATCGGCATCATGGCCCACATCGATGCGGGCAAGACGACCACCACGGAGCGGATCTTGTACTACACCGGTCGTGTGCACCGCATCGGTGAGGTGGATGAGGGTACCGCGACCACCGACTGGATGGAGCAGGAGAAGGAGCGCGGAATCACCATCACCTCGGCGGCCATCAGCACGTACTGGAAAGATCACCGCATCAACATCATCGACACTCC
>CAYXFI010000174.1:3317-8000 GCA_964464205.1 uncultured Cytophagia bacterium | reverse complement strand
ATTTAACGCCCTCGAAGCACCGATCCAGGAACGAGCTTTCGCTTCCGGCGGAAAATCCTTCCTGCCTTCCAATCAACCTCGCGCCCAGGAGAATCATCGCTGACCCACGAATCCCGGCGGAAAGCTGGCCCCGTCTTTGCAACGTGTGGCCCGGGATTGGACAGCGGTAGGGGCAGCGAGCGCCATCGGGGCAGCGGGGTGGCGGTCTCCTGTCTCTCAATCACCAGTCGCCCTCGAGGCGCTGTACCGATTCGATACACCAGGCTCTCGTACCGGAGTCGGCCGATCCCATCCGGGGGCACCTTCAAGCGACGGTGATTTGTCGAAAAGTCCGCGGACGCTACTACGGAGTGAACGCCCAGGATGAGAATCGCAATCATGGGGATTCGAGGAATCCCCGCGAACTACGGCGGGTTCGAGACGTTTGCGGAGGAACTGGCCCCCCGCCTCGTACGCAAGGGCCACGAAGTCACAGTCTACGGGCGCTCCAACAACATCAAATACCATGAACCGTACTACAAGGGCGTCCGAATCTACATCCTGCCCACGATCCCCAACAAGTACCTGGATACCGTGGCACACACCTTTCTCTGCGCACTGCACGGCTTCTGGCGCAAGTACGACGCGGTGCTGATTTGCAACAGCGTGAACACAGTCTTCTGCCCCATTCTGCAACTCTCCGGGAAGAAAGTGGCCGTCAACGTGGACGGCCTGGAGTGGAAACGCCGCAAATGGAATGCTCTGGGGCGAGCGTTTTACCGGATCTCCGAGATGCTCGCCGTGGTCCTGCCCGACGAGGTCGTAACCGACGCCAGGGAGATCGAAGCTTACTACCTGCAGAAGTACGGCAAACCGTCGACATTCATTCCGTACGGAGCACCGGACGGCCCCGTGCCCACCAGGGAGATCCTCGACCGGCTGGGTTTGCGCGGGCGCGACTACGTGCTGTACGTGAGCCGTCTCGAGCCGGAGAACAACGCGCTGGAAGTCGTCCGGGCGTTCGAGAGGGTCAAGACTGACCTCAGACTCGTCGTAGTCGGCGACGCGCCCTACGCCACGGACTACATCCGCCAGCTCAAGTCGACGCGGGATCCACGGATCATCTTCACCGGCTACGTTTTCGGACAGGGATATCGGGAGCTACAGTCGAACGCATACGTCTACGTGCAGGCCACGGAAGTCGGTGGAACCCACCCCGCCCTGCTGGAGGGTATGGGTTTCGGCAACTGCGTGCTGGCCAACGACGTGCCCGAGCATCGGGAGGTGCTGGGGGACGCGGGAATCTACTTCCAGGTTCACAAAGACGGTGATCTTGCCGAAAAACTTCAGTGGGTACTGGACAATCCGGATGTGGTGGAGCAGCACCGCCGCCGGGTGCGTCAACGAGTGCACGACCGGTACAGTTGGGATCTGGTAGCGGATCGCTACGAGGCGCTGTTCAAACGAATGCTCCGCGAAGGCAAGGGAGTCTGAAGGAATGCCCGCCGCGCGCAACGGCTCGGAAGTGCTGGTGGTAATTCCGGCCTACAACGAGGAGAAGAACATCGGGGCTGTGCTGCGCTCGGTCCAGGCCCTGGACGATCCTCCCGACGTGGTGGTGGTAAACGACGGTTCCTGGGACCGCACGGAGGAAGTGGCACGCCAGCACGGTGCGCGAGTTCTGAGTCTGCCGGTCAATTTGGGCATCGGCGGGGCAGTGCAGACCGGTTTCCGCTACGCGGCGGCGCGGAACTACCAGTACGCTGTCCAACTCGACGGCGACGGGCAACATGATCCTCGGGAGATCCAGCGTCTGCTCGAACCGATCCGCGCGGGGAAAGCCGACATCGTCATCGGCTCCCGCTACGTGGCCCGGACGGGCTACAAAGCACCACTCGCTAGAAGGATCGGCATGGTGATTCTCGCTCGATTCATCTCCCTGCTCATCGGTCACCCGGTGCATGACAGTACGTCCGGCTTTCGGGCCTACAATCGGCAGGCGTTCACGTTCCTGGCATCCCACTACCCGACGGACTACCCGGAACCCGAGGCAATCGTCCTATTGGCGCGGAACGGGTTCCGCATCCTCGAAATCCCTGTTCAAATGCATCCGCGTTTGAACGGCGAGTCCTCCATCGACTCAGCCCGTTCGATCTACTACATGGTCAAAGTGATGCTGGCGGTCTTCGTGGAAGCTCTCCGCGACCGCCTGAGAGCAACCCCGGGAGTGAGCGCATGAACGCTCGCATTCAATTCTTCGCTGTGGCCGGAGCGCTGCTCGCCGTGGCTCTCATCTTCGAGCTGATCCGCAAACGCAAGCTACTGGAGCAGTACTCGTTGCTGTGGTTCGCCGCGGCTGTGGTGCTGATGGTCCTGGCAGTGTGGCGAGACCTGCTCGAAATCATCGCCCGGATCATGGGCGTGTACTACGCCCCCTCCGCCCTCTTCCTCATCGCTCTCTTCTTCGGCGTGGTACTGTTCCTGCACTTCACGCTCGTGATCTCCAAGTTAACCCGCCAGAACACCCGCCTGGTTCAGGAAATCAGCCTCCTGCGAGCGGAGCTCGAGGAGCTGAGGGAGCGCGGAAATCCCGAGCGGGACGGTTCGGGGCGAACCGATTCCCGGACGGACGACTGAAGCAGACCAGTTCGCGGATCCCCTAACTCAGACCAGTGCCAACAATCTTCGCGGTTCCCGTCGAGTTCAGCGGCCCCTAACTGTCGAGAGCCTGCCCTGGGATTCCTGAGGGCTTGCACGGTGGGCATCGGGTGAGTCCAAACGTGACACTTCCCCCGAAGCCAGACTGCCGTCGCTGACCGTCGGAACGTGAAGAACTGGGCGCGTCTCCTTGCCCACGGACACGGATTCGGCGATCTGGCAAAGCGGCTCCGCTCAAAACGCTTCGCCCCATTCCATGGCAACTTGAAGAACGGTGTTCCACCGCCAACCGCCCAACATCACGCGCCGCACTCCAATCCAGACGCTGCCCGAGCGTTGTGCTCTCAGGATCAGGTGCAGCTCTGCGCTTGCGGAACCGTAGTGGTCAACGTCCGTGTACCTGGAGTCGAAGGTCGGTCCCGATACGGTGCACTCGTTCTTCTCCCGAAGGTAGCCTGCGCTCCACCCCAAGGCGACGCCGACGCGAGAGCACGGGTCGCCGACGAGGCGCAGGCAGCCGATCCGAATAAAGCCGCAGGTCCGCCGCACGTCGTGGAAATACCACCTGTTTTCAGTGCCGGTAGAGCCCCAGCGCTCGACGTCGAGCGTGATTGCACCCTGTGGGGAACGATAGAAACGTACCGATCCTCCCCAGGCTGCCCCGTCCGGGAACGACCCGCCGTTCCGGCTCACGCCGAACCACACCGCACCGCGTACTCGCCAGGAAGGGGGGTACTCGCCCCTTGCGATCAGCGACGCCAACCGGGCGCGATCCGCCAGCGACCTGCACCGCCAGGGAACCTGGAAATCGAGTCCCAAAATGCCCGTCACCGCTCCGACGGTGATCGCTGAGGGCAAGCCGTAATTGTAAAAGGCGAGAACCCTCCCGAGCGCGTCCTCCGGGCCACGGTATACCAGACTCGAATAGAGCAGTGCGCCCGCCAACCCCAGCGCGGCGACACCAATGGCCGCTCCTGTGCCGCCGGTCCGCTGCAGCGTGAGCCCTGCCACTTCGTCCAGTCCGAGACGCACCGTGTCGAGTCGCGCACCCGCCTGCTCCCGAACGAGTCTCACGAGTCGCAGGGTCTCGCCCTGCGAGCCCAGAATCACACCTTCCAGCCAGCCGCCCGCGGTCGTCTTGACCCGCACCAGGGGAGTGTTCGACCAGGATTGCCGCCCCTGGTAGAGCCTGTTTGCGAAGGCAACCAACGGGCGCGCCGTTTCGCGCGGTGTCCCGCCCCCGACCTGAGAAAAAGCGAGACGCGAAGCGAGCAGACAGAGCAGCAGAACGCGGAACGCCCCTCTCACTGCGCCGGATTCAGCGAACGTCGCGGATTCACCGCGCAGGGACGTTTCCCCCGAAGCCATCATCTGCCTCCCAACTCCAGACCGAAATCCAGCGACCAGCACGAAGCTCCTGGTGGGCCTACTTCCCGGCTCACCCCCAGCGAAGTCCGCAGCCCGGGTGAGATCGCCCAGGCGATTCCGCCACCAATCCGCATCGTCAGACTCTCTTCACGTCGAGAACCTGCCGTAGCCGCCCCGCTGAACGTGGTCTCAGAGAACCCCCACGTCCACGACACCCACAGACTCGACCGCCCCTGTCTCGGGAACGGCTCCCACACGAATCCCGACTGAACGATGAACTTGGCGCTCGGGGAAGCGGACCCACTCCCACCCGAGCGAAACTCCGCCCGGTCGATGCCGAGGACGACTGCAGCGTCCCTTCGAAAGTACAAATGCCCCGCAATCCCCGCGACGAACCCAGAACCCCCCGAGCCAGCGAAGACCCATCCGAGCCGAAGGCGCGTCGCGAAGGCGTAGCTCCGCGGCGCCTCCCCCCTGGACCACGAGTCAAGAACGCGGCGCCGCCCAGGTACCGACAGATTCCTCAGATCAATGCCCACTGGCGCAGATTGGATCAGGAGAGACGCGAGGGCCGCAGGAAGGAGCAGGTACGGTCTGTCGAACACTCGAGAGGGTTGTTTCTTCAGAATGGCCCAGACTACCTGCGAAGAGAGTCCAGCCAGTGTGCCGGGCAACTGG
>CAYXFI010000174.1:0-3217 GCA_964464205.1 uncultured Cytophagia bacterium | reverse complement strand
CCACTTCGCTCCTGACGAGTTTCGAATCAGAAGAACAGCTTTTGCCACGCTGTACGTGGTCCACGCCGAACCCGCCCCGAGGCCTACCACGGGGCTCCCCCACCCAGACGCCAGAGCCCCACGCGAAACACCCCTCAGCTTGCCCGGTTCGATTTCGACTGGTGAATGCGTCGCTCCAAGCGTCCCTCCCCCCCCACCACGATTGGCCGCTCGCAAGTCCCCGAAACTGCGCTCCCCCACTTGCGCGGAGTGGCCTTCGCTACAACGTCCGAGGGACGCCGCTTCTCAACGCCCAGAATTCTCCCCTATGAGCCACAATTCGGCTACCTGTGCACCGCGCTCACCTTCCGGGCAGGTCCAGGTGACAACCAGCTCCCCGTCGCGGGTGGCCTCGGGCGGGATCTCGAATTCCCACAGAGGTTTTTCACCCGTCTGAATGAAATCGTGCACGACGATCGAGTTGTCGGCCACGAGTTTGATCCGCGATCGGAAGCGGCCCGTGTACGCCACGCGGAGGCGGTATCTGGAGCGAGGATCGAGATTTTCGTAGCGCACGGTGAGCGGCGTGTCGTACAGACCCGTCGCCTGAACGAGCCAGGCCAGTGGCACAGCCTGGCCTTCGAATCCCTTGGCCTGGATTGTGTGCACCCACTCCTGTCCGCGCAGGCCAGCGCCAAAGCTCACCCGCGGGCTGAACAACGTACCCGGATCCTCGTCCCAACCGACCCCGGGCACCACCCGCTGCCACGAGCCCCACGTCCCAAGATTGTCGTAGAATCCGCCAGGTCCCGGATTGGTGCGGTTGAGCACCTCGTGGATGTTCCGGAGGCGTTCCCGCTCACTCCCAGCTCGTCGTACCCTCTCGAACTGCGCGAGGAGCCAGCGAACGTCGTTCAGCGGCTCATCGACGGCATCGAGAAACGCACCGCGCGAACGGGATATGGCACCGTAGCGTTCCACCGACAACTGAGCGCCGATGCTCTTGAACAGCGAGTCCGCCAGTTGCCAGCACCTGCGCTTCAGCTCCTGGGCCACCGGTTGGGTTCGGGCGCGAAGGAGGATTTTCTCCGCCCGTGCCACGGCTCTTTCGGCGCCCACGTCTCGAGCGGCGGCGAGGGCTTCGAGCGCCTCTTTCTCCAACTCGGTCTCGTACAGCAAACGACGTCGCACGTAGGCGTCGTAGTAGGCGCGGAGTAGGCCCATCTGAAACCGGTAGTTGCTAACCACGTGGGGTGGCGCTTCCCTCTCCATGTCCTGCCACTGAGCCAGGGTAACCTCGACGCTCGAATTGGCGATCAGCGGTCCCTCCCAGTTCCGTTCGAGAGCGAGCAGGCCCTGCGCAATGGACTCGGCCCAGCCGGGGTCAATGAACAAGCGGGCGTAGTCGCGCAGCGTGCAGATCACCGGTGTCTGCGGGTCCCAGTTCTGACCCAGCCACACGAATTTGTTCACGTCGTCGTTGATCCCCTCGGAGTAGGCGATCGTCCCCACCGCCAGCTCGTGGAACACGTTCTCGATGTGCTTCTCCGCAACGGGACGAGGGTTGATCGGCTCGCGCCCGAGCGTGAGCGCAAAGGCGAGATCCCACCGCCAGACCGGGTACTGGCAACTGATCGTGTGCGTGATGTCCGGGTACCGCCGAATCGGGATGTCGCTGCCGATCTTCTCGCGCAGTTCGGGGAGGGACATCGCCACCCACGGGCCGTACACGACACCGCCCAGCCATTCGGGTTTGGCGTTCACCGAGTCAACGAAGGCCTCCAGCCACTTCCGGTCCGCCCGTGGATTCTGGGGCGAAACCCAAACATCCGCCTCGGGATGATACTCGTGCAGCACGGAGGCAACGCGCCGCAGCCAGGGGAAGAATTCCTCCGGTGGGAGGTCTCCGGGATCGCCACCCGGCACGAACACGTGATCGAGCCTCGGCAGGCTTCGAAAGACCTCGGCTCGCGCTTCGAGCTCGGCTCGGGCAAGACTTGAATCTCGGTACGATTCACGTCGGTTGGGATAGAACAGCCAGACGTCGAGGCCGTATTTCTGCAGAATCCTGGCCTGCTCCACCATCATTCGTTCGGGTGGGAGCTTCATCAGGGGGCCGACGAAGCGCGCGTCGCGACCCGAGGCGAGGATTTCCACGCAATTGGCGCCGAAGAAAATGAGATCGCGCACGTAACGCTCGAACTGCTCGGGGGTCCACGCGTCGTAGGTGTTGGTCATGGGGTGGTAGGTGATCTGCACGCCGCGGATGCGGTGAGAGGGCGAAGTGCTGATCGCCAGCTCTTTCACAGCGTGCACGTTCCGCGGACGCATCTCCAAGTTCCGCAACAAGCGCCCCACCCCGAACAGCGTTCCCCGCCGGTCCACGCCCATAACGGCCGCCAGCGGCGTTTCGCCGTTCCGCACTACAAGTCGAAACCCTTCGCGGCCCGGCTCGGGGAGCGCCCCGAGTTTTTCCCGCAAGGACTTTAGAACCTGCTGCGGCATGTCCCCCGTGGCGACGAAGATTGCTGGGCCGCCGGGCCAGTCCCGCACAACGGGGACCTTCCGGCCAGCCCGCAACTCGATCTCCTCAGCCAGCACGCGTGCGGGCAGCTCGGCGCCGCTTCCACAGGCAACCACCACAGCGCGGGAAAAGTCCAGTCCGTTTGCGCGAGGACAATCGGGGCAGAACGCGACCAGAAGGAGAATAACCAGCTCGATTCTTGAGTTCACAAGCCACCCTTTGGGTTGGTCGTGCGGTCGATTGTTACCTGGCTCCCGGCAACGCTTCCCGAAGGATCTTCTCGGAGTGCGAAGTTTGTAACGACGACAGAAGTCGTCGCACTCCCTACCGCCACCCCGGAGTGCGAAGTCTCTGACTTCGCGGGGCGTCAAAGCGGTCAAGCGACGACGGGAGTCGTCGCACTCCGCACCACGGCGGCTTGCGAAGTCTCCGACTTCGCTGCGATCGTCAAGAATCGGCTTCGGAAACTTGGGACGCCGCAGCGCGACAAAGCAACGACGGGAGCCGTCGCAAGCCACAGGTGTTCGGCCCTGAATACTCAGCTCGGCCAGACGATTTGGCAATGCCGCCAACCTGGCCATCTCGACCAGATTGCAAAACCAGCGACCTCAACAACACACCCACGTGTCCCAAGCAACCATCACCTCGGACTGCGAAGTTTGTAACTTCGCAACCGGTCAGAGCGACGACAGGAGTCGTCGCAGTCCATGCACA
>CAYXFI010000173.1:0-8077 GCA_964464205.1 uncultured Cytophagia bacterium | reverse complement strand
AGAGAGGATTCTCATCCTGCCGGACGCAGCCCATGCGGTCGTGGCGAACTGAGTTCATTCTGACAATCACTCTGCCCCTGCTTGCGGGGTGCGCCGGTCTGCAGCCGGAGCCGCGTTTCCGGGATCGCGCGAATCCTCCGGCCGCAACTACGCGCGCCGTGCGTATTACGAACTGGCAGCGCGACCTGGCCCTGGAACTCCGGCGATACCTGGGCGCGCCGTACGTGTGGGGCGGGGCTTCCCCCGACGGAGTGGACTGCTCCGGTCTTGTGGTAGCGGTGTACGGCGCCACACTTGGGCTGGAGTTGCCGCACAGCGTGACCGGCCTGCTCCGCGCGGGGAAACCCGTGGCGGCACAAGCTGTCCAGGTGGGCGACCTGCTCTTCTTCCAAACCCGGGGCGGCCCCGCACCCGACCACGTGGGCATCTACGTCGGTGGCGGCAGGTTCGTCCACGCTTCGCGGGCCAATGGGGTTGTGGTGTCCAGCCTGCGCGATCCCTACTACGCGCGGCGCTGGATCGCCACACGCCGGATCGTCCCACCGGAGCGCGGGAGAATCTCTGCAGGAGACCACCGGTGAACGAGGAAACTGGACAGGCTCTACCCAAACGCGACGAAGAGGTCGTCCTTTCGGTCGAAGACATGGCCTTCGGCGGGCGCGGCCTGGCCAAGTTGAACGGATTCGTCATCTTCGTAGACGGCGGAATCCCCGGGCAAACGGTTCGGGCGCGCATCCGGCGCAAACGTCGGCAGTACGCCGAGGCAGTGGTGACCGAGGTGCTCGAAAAATCGCCCTTCGAAGTGGACCCCCGATGCCCGCATTTCGGCACGTGCGGCGGCTGCCGCTGGCAAAACCTGCCGTACGAGAAGCAGCTACAGTACAAAGTGCGCCAGGTGCAAGACCTGCTGCAACGCATTGGCGGGGTGGACCCGGTGCCCCTCGACGACCCCCTGCCCGCCCCTGAGCCCTACTACTACCGCAACAAGATGGAGTTCTCGTTTTCCCAGCCGTCATCCCCAGCCGCCGAGGGCGAAACCGAAACCATCGCCCTGGGCCTTCACCAGCGGGGCAGTTTCGACCGAATTGTGGACCTGGAGACTTGCTACCTTCAGGCCCCCGAAACTCCGCAGCTCATCGCGGAAGTCCGGAAGTTCGCCCGCGAGAGCGGGCTGCCCGCCTACTCCAACCGGACACACGAAGGCTTCTGGCGCTTCCTCGTGTTGCGAAAGGGATTCAACACGGGCCAGTGGATGGTCAACATCGTCACCACCGAAGCCAGGCCCGACCTCCTCCGCCAGCTTGTCCCCCGGCTGCAGGAGATTGTGCCGGGTTTGCGCTCGTTCGTCAACAACGTGAACACGGGCAGGGGCGGTGTGGCCTTCGGCGAACACGAAGAGCTCGTTTGGGGAGAGAGGACGATCGAGGAGAAGCTCGGGCCGTACGTCTTCAGCATCTCGGCGAATTCTTTCTTCCAGACGAACACGGCCCAGGCGGAACGCCTGTACGCAAAAGTGCTCGAGTACGCGGATCTGAAAGGCGACGAGACCGTCTACGACCTGTACTGCGGTACGGGCTCCTTTTCCATCTTTCTTTCAGCGGGGGCCAAGCGAGTCGTCGGCGTGGAAATTGTGGACGACGCCGTGGCCGACGCGTGGAAGAATTGCGAACGGAATCACATCACAAACTGCTATTTCCTGGCCGGAGACATTCGCGAACTCCTGCGGGACCCCGTTTCCTTCACCCGTGAGCACGGCAGGCCCGACGTGGTCGTGCTCGATCCCCCCAGAGATGGCGTGCATCCGAAGGTGGTGAAACGGCTGCTGAACCTGGGAGCGAGGCGGATCGTGTACGTCTCGTGCAACCCCTCCACCCAGGCTCGCGACCTCGCCGTCCTGAGGCGCAGGTACAACGTCGAACGGGTGTGCCCCGTGGACATGTTCCCCCAGACCCCCCACATTGAATCCGTCGCTCTGCTGACTGCCCGTTAGTCTTTCAGAACACCAGGGTGAGCAAGCCGTAGATCACGGCGCTGGAAGCGGCTGCCACCGGCACCGTCAGGATCCAGGAAATCCCGATATTCCACAAGACTTCGAGGTTGAGTGCCGCGATTCCACGAGCTAATCCCACGCCGATCACCGCGCCCACAGCGGTGTGCGTGGTTGAAATCGGCATCCCGAGTTTCGAGGCGATCAGCACGGTGGTGGCAACCGACATGTCGACAGCAAAACCTCGCGTGTTGGTCAGGTGAGTGATCTTACTACCCACCGTACGGATCACCCTGTAACCCCAGGTAGCAATCCCCAAACTGATACCCAGGCCTCCCACCGCCAGAAGCATGGTCGGCACTTCCACCATTTTTCCGACGCTTCCGTCTCGGAAAATGGCGTAGAAGGTGGCCATCGGCCCGACGGCATTGGCTACGTCGTTAGCACCGTGCGCGAAGGCTACGTAACAGGAAGTCATCACCTGAAGCTTCCGGAAGAGCGCCTCCACGTCCTCGTACCGCGCACCGCTCCGGTGACGACGGAGCGAAAAGTAGGCCCAGCTCGAGAGAGAAGACACAATGGCCGACACGAAGCCGACCAGCACCGCAACCCAGAGGGTGATCTCCGTGCCCGTCCAGGCCGAGATCTTTCGGCCCAGAGGTGTCTTCGCCAGCAGAGACGTGACAATGACCCAGATCGCGAGACCCAGAAGAACAGGGGCGAGACGTTCGCCCCTCTTCACTGGGTCCGGACCGGCGAAGACAGCACGCACGATCCACTTGAAAATTAGATAGGCCATCAGGGCGCCAAATACGGGCGACACAATCCAGCTTGCGACCACTTTGCCGACGGTTCCCCACATCACGCCGCGGACGCCCGAGAGCACAAATCCGAACCCCACCATCGCGCCTACAATGGAATGAGAAGTGCTAACCGGAAGCTCTTTCCACGTGGCCAGGGTGATCCAGAAACCGGCCGCCAGCACGGCGGCCAGGGCTCCCAGCATTAGAGCATGCTGGTCGGGCAACGCCTCCGACCGTACCAGCCCCACCGCCACTGTTTTCGTCACATGACTGCCCACAAAGAACGCGCCAGCGAATTCAAGGATGGCCGCGATCATCACGGCTTGCCGCAGCGTAATGGCCTTCGCCCCCACCGCACTTGCCATCGAATTGGCAACGTCGTTGGCGCCGATATTCCAGGCCATGTACAATCCGCCGGCGATCGCGACCGCCAGCAGCACCGTTCCGGCATCCATTGGTCCGTAGTCCCTCTGCTTCTACTTGCCAGGAACCCTTTCCCGTCATGCGTATTTCGGCACAGCAGCGTCGCTCGGCGCGCAGAGATACCTTCCGTACCTGTACTGGGCAAGACCGAGAGTACGGCCCGCGCGATTTCTCCGTGACCGCACACCTCTTCCGCGCGCCGAAGCCCGCGTTCCTCTCTTCCCCTGTCCAGCACCCCGCTTCTGGGAAACCCCCGTGGGCAATCCCGACTAACCTTTGGAAACCATCATCCGGATGAGATCCCCCAGATTTTCGGCGTGATCGGCAAGCTCATCGATCTGCTCGAACACCTTCATCAAGAAAAAGGCGTTGAGTGGGTCCGGTTGCGGCTCCAGCTGGAAGAGCTTCTTCACCAACTTCTGTTGCATCTTGTCCGTTTCCCACTCAATAACCCCCAGATCCGCCACCTTCTGCAAGACCTGCTCAACCTCTTCCCCACCGAATCCAGAGACCAGGAGGGTGCCGATTTCCCCCACGAGCCGACCCGCCTGGCGGCACGCATCCACTGACCGGTTGGCAAACGCCCGCAAGTCCTCCTTCAGCTCGGTCGGAACTTCAATGGTCCGGATGGTCAGCACGACGGCGAGGTCTTCTACGGCGTCGGCGATCGCGTCCTGCTCTTTCAGGTAGGTGAGCAAATCCGCCCGATCCACCGGCAGAAAAATGCTCTTAGGCAGGTGATCCCTGACTTCGCCCTTCACAATGTCCGCTTCGTGTTCAAGTTTGAAGACCTGCTTGGCCATCTCTTCCAGCTTCTCGAAACTCCCATCCAGGAGCTCATCGATCATTCGAGGCACCAGGTCCACGCACTGCTGGACCCGGTCCATGTGTTCCCCGATTCGAGCGAACGGTGACTGAGCGAACAAACGAGCGAGAACGGTCCGCATGTCCCTCACCTCACAACGTGCAGTTTGCGTTTCAATCTCTCAAACAGGGGTAGCAAACGCTCCAGCCGCTTTTGCAGTTCCGGCAGCGCTGCAGCCGCGGCTCGCTCCCCTCTGCGCACCAGATCATCCAGCAGGTCGAAACGCGTCCAGTGCACCTGCCCCACCTCTGGGCGGATCACGAAATCTGCGCGTTCTCGGAGACACTGGCGGTGAGCATCCGAGGTGATCGAGTAGCACCGCGCCAGAATGTCGACAATGTGGTCCAGCTCCGGCTCCGGGTCCAGATCCTGGCTCACGTCCACGGCCACGACGAACTGAGCTCCGAGGAACCGCGCGGCATTCACCGGCAGTGTGGCACGCACGGCACCATCCACTAGCAGCCGATCGTCCACCTCGCAGGGCGGAAAGAATCCCGGCAGGCTACCGCTGGCCTGCACTGCCCGAAGGATGTCGCCACGGGTGATAATGGCTTCGTCGCCGGACAACAGGTCCACTGCCACCGCGGCGAACCGAAGCGGCAGGTGCTCGATGCGGCCCGGCTCAATCAGTTCTTGCAGGATCCCCCCCACCTCTTCCCCGTTTACGAGAGATCGGCGCGAGAGGGCCAAATTGATGACCAGGCGCTCCCGGATCGTCTCCATCACGTGCCCGAGGAAATCGTGTTCGGTCCTCCGCGGATCCAGGCGGTCAAGTCGCACCTTCCGGTAGGTCTCGCTGTCCAGAAAGCGTCGGAACTTCTCCTCCACCCGATCCGCCGAGCCGAGCTGAGTGTACATCGCGCCGACGAGGCTCCCGATGCTCGTGCCAGTGACCACGGAGAAATGCACTCCTGCCCGCTCCAGCACCCGGAGGACGCCCACGTGCGCCAATCCCCTGGCGCCGCCTCCCCCCAGAGCCAACCCCAAAACCGGCCCTTTTGTCACGGCAAGCCCTCGATTAGTGCAGGTAGAGCACCTTGGTCCGGTGAACTTTCCCTGCTACGCGCAGCCGCACCAAGTAGACCCCGGTTGCCACCGGTCGGTAGTTCTCATCCAGGCCACGCCAGTCGAAGCCGTACCGACCAGGCGGCAGGACGCGATCCTCCACCAGGGTCTTGACTAACCGGCCGCGCACGTCGTAGATCTCCAGTCGCACAGCGGATTCGTCGGGAATGTCGAAGGAGATGCGGGTCGACTTGCGGAATGGGTTCGGAAAGCTGGGATACAGGCGAAACTCCTCGGGCACTTCCTCCCACGGAGGAGTCACCCCTTTTGCGCCCACCTGATAGCGGAACCACTGGGTGTAGAAGCGCGGGAACGTGACCTCTCCCGCCGCACTGTCCACGACCGTGAATCGCAGTCGCAGATCGGTGCCCTGGGGGAAGGGCCCAATCGACGCCGCGTACTGATGCGCGGTGTCCGTGGGCGCCATTTCCACCGTCTGCTCCGGCCCGCCGTCCACCCGGTAGCGCAGTTTCAGGCTGCCTGGCACGAAGCCATCCTTCGAAACGGCGTACGTGCTGACCCACAGCACGGAATCGGCACCTCCACGAATGGACGGAAGGTTGCTGAAGATCGGGCCATGATACAGCGCAGCCCGTACCGCGTCCACGATGCCCCAACCGTAGATCGTGTCGGGAGCGGCGGCTCGGCTGGCCGTTTCGCGCAGCGCATCCCGCAGTTCCATTGGCTCGAGCTCGGGGTGTGCAGAAAGCACCAGCGCCGCCACACCGGCCACCAGAGGGCACGAGAACGACGTGCCCCGGGCGTAAGTGTAGGACGAACCCGTGCCCGGACTGACGGTGTAAACCCCGACTCCCTGAGCCACCACATCCGGTTTGATCCGGCCGTCTGCCGTGGGTCCGTGGGAGCTGAAGGTGGCGATGAGGCCATCCGGACGAACCGCCCCGACCGCAAGAACGCTGTCGCCGTCGGCCGGAGCCGTGACGATCTGCCACGGGGAATCCCCTTCGTTTCCCGCCGAAGCCACCACGAACACGCCCTTCTTCACCGCCATGTCCGCCGCAACGGTGACAACGGCGGTATTGCCGTCCATGTCCGCCGGTGTGTACCAGTCCAGGTAGGCCAGGGAAGTGCTCACGATATCCACACCGTTCCGTTCCAGCCACTCCAGCCCCGCCACCCAATAGTCTTCTTCCACCGGCTGCTCGAAATCGTGGCCCTCCAGATCGTACACGCGCTCCGTTTTGGCCAGGTAGAAACGGGCCCCGAAGGCCGCACCGATCAGCTTTCCGGGCATGAAGCCGGCGATGACGGCAAACGTCATTGTGCCGTGGCTGGCCTGCCCCGGGTAGTCCTGTCCGGGTTCATCCGCCGTGACGTCGTCGTTCCAGATGAAGTCCCATTCGCCCAGCACCGAAGCACTCTGCAGCGCCTCGTGGTTCCGCCAGTCATAGCCCGCGTCGAGCATACCGATGATGATTCCGGCCCCCGTAATGCCCCAATTGTGCAACTCGGGCACACGGAGCATCCCGACTTGATTGTAGGAGGAACCGTAGTCGTACCGAAAGCGACCCTGCGGGCTCGGCCGGGGCAACGCTGGACCTTCCTCGTACGGCGTCCGACGGCTCCGGCGCGCCACGGGCTGCACACCGCGCACGAATGGCAGCAACCGAATCTGGGAAAGCACGCTGTCCGCAGCGATCACACTCACGGCGTTGAGCCACCGCGAAGTGACCACGATTTTCGCCCCGAGCTCCTCGAGGCTCTTCACGTAGGGTTCCCACACGGGAAGATCGGCTGCATCCACTAGCTTGTCCGGTGGGAGAACTTTGGAGCGGCGCAACAGCGTACGTTCACCCAGTTCGCGTCGAACCCGTTCCAGCGCCCCTTTGGACAGGTGCGCCGGCCCTTTGTCGCGAAAGAAGACCCAGTACCGGAACCCCGGCTCCGCCCGAGCTCCCGACAAGCAAACGAGGCTGAGGATCAGTCCGAGTGCCAGACTCGCGTGGCGACGCTTCATCGCTATCGGGTGATCATGCGGACACGGCGGATGTACACGGGCTTCACCGGGCGACTCTTTTCCTGCATGCGGGGCTGCCGGGTGGTCGGAACGCTGGCGATCTTGTCCAGTACGTCCAGCCCTTCGATGACCCGGCCGAAAACGGTGTACTTGCCATCCAGGAAGGGAAGACGCTTGAGGCAGATGAAGAACTGCGTGCCTGCGCTGTTGGGATCGCGGCCTCGCGCCATCGAAACGATCCCTTTGTCGTGCGGGATGTCGTTGAACTCGGCAGGGATCCGATAGCCGGCATTGCCGGTGCCGTCGTTGTTCGGATCAGCGTCCCGGCTCAGAATGTCTCCCCCTTGAATCACGAACCCTTTCTGAACGCGATGGAAAAGCGTGCAGTCGTAGAATCCGGCCTTGGCCAGCCGCTTGAAGTACTGGGTGTGCAGCGGCGCTTTGTCCGGGAAGAACTGGATCACCATGTCGCCGAAATCCGTCTCGATCACGGCGTATTCGTTGGGCTCGACGGGTTCGAGCGGCATGGCGTTCACTTTATTGATGATTTCCTGAATCTGCTCGGACGTCAGCGTTTCACACTTGACCGAAGGTTTGGCAGCTTCGCCCGCACCTTCTTTCTTCTCGCAGGCAATTGCGAACAGAAGGGCGAGAGAAACGGACAGAATCAGGGCCTTGCGACGCATGAGGATCGCTCCATTCGTCTGGGTCGCAACTCGAACGAGAATACCACCCAAAGTCGCCACAAGGTAGCCAAACACCCTCTCAAAAGCAACCCGATTTTGGCGGCCCAGGTGCGTTGCCATAAAAGCGGGGAGCCTCTGCTTCAGTGCATCCCGCAGACCGGCGAGTAAGATGCCGAGACACGCCACCTCAGTGAGGCTGGGACGCCGACCGCACGCAGCGTGACAGTTTTCGCCCGCCGACACGAAAGCTACCGCTTCCTACGGAGTGGA
>CAYXFI010000172.1:0-8124 GCA_964464205.1 uncultured Cytophagia bacterium | reverse complement strand
AGAAAGCCAAACGCTGCGCCCAGCCACTCCCGCCCCCGTGGGCAAGCCGACGAAGGGAATGCTGAGGCGCATCCACCTGTATCTCGATGGTCAGCTTCCGATTGAAGCGCTTAAGCCCTCGCCCGGCGCGAAGCCGGTCGAGACGCGCACGATGCGCTTTAAGACTTACGCTCTGCCTAACGTCGAGCAGATCAAACGAGCCGTCAAGGAAATTAAGGGCGCGAAGAACGTTGAGATCCACGAAGGGACGTGGCGTGGCGACACGGTTTACTACGCTACCTACGACCTGGACGTCCCAATCTACAGGCCGGACGGTGGCTACGAGCAGTTGCTCGCGCAGTACTTCCGGAACCGGTACGACATGCTCGGGACGCTCTTTGGCACGCGCATGGTGAAGCACTACGAGCCGCGCATCGCTGAAGAGATCGACGATTCGATGCTGAAGGTTCTTAGCGGTGTTTACGATGCCTTCGGCGAGAGGGTGCCTCAGGACGTGAAGTTCTTCGCCGATTTTGAGCGGCAAGTCGTTGATTTTCTCGGCAAAAGGATCGAAGATCCGATCTGGCTGTTCCAGTCCTACCTGAGACGTGGTTCGCGGAAGTTGTACCAGCCGGTCGTAGAAGAAATTCAGAAGTGGGTGCTCGAAAATCTTGGAATCAAGCCGCCGAAGATCGAGGAAGTAACGGTCGGCGGAAAACGCAAATGGCGGCTGCGCGATCCTGAGACCGGCAAGAGCCTGGGCACTTACGACACGAAGCAAGCCGCTGAGGCAGAGGCGAGGCGCAGGAGCACGGTTAAGAAGCCGACGCACATTTACAGGCGCGAGGGCACCCCGGTTGATGTGATGCGGGCCTTCGTGATCGATCATGTGCGCGATCAGCTTGGCTTCGTACCGGCGATGAATCGGATGCTCGGCGAGTTCTTCTATCACCGTGTGCTGAAGCCGATGGCGGACACGTTCGATCGGATAAGGGGCAAAGAGCGGACGGTGCAGGACGACATTGCGCTCCGTATTCGGGCCAACAACATGGCGGACAACTTGGTCGGTATGGCATACGCAGGGTTGCTGTCGCATCCGGTCTCGGCGATCAAGAACTTGACGCAGCAGGCCCACAACATCGCGCTGCTTGGCTTTCGCGATTGGTTGGCTGGTCTCGCAAGGGCCGCAGGCGGCGACATGCAACGGTACCTGCGCGAAATGCATGAAGCTGGCGTCAAGCCGCGGTACCTGACTGAAATCTACAGGCCGATCTCAATTCGGCGGGGCCTTGCAGACACGGTGAACGAAATGAGTACGTACCTATTCGACGCGGCAGATACCATTAACCGCGTCGGTGCCTGGGCGGGGGCGGAAGTCAAATGGGAGCGTGCAATAAAGTTTGCGGACAATGTGCCGAAATTCGAGAAGATCACGGGCATCAAATATTTTGAGGCCCCAGAGCGGCTTCACATTCGCAAACTTCTGCGCGAGGGCAAGGTAGAACAAGCGAAGCGATTCTACCAGAAGACGATGACCGCGGATGGGCAGTATCTTTACGACCGGGGCAATTCGCCTTGGGTTACGCGGACGAGCGCCGGCAGGTTGCTCTTTCAGTTCACAAGCTGGCCCGCCAACTACCTGTATCTGATGGGCAAGATCTGGCGGACGCGCAACTACCAGGCGATGTTGCGGTACGCGCTGACTGTCTACATCCTGTGGGATCTGATGCACGGCAGGAAAGTATTTGGGAAGAAGATCGACATTCTCAAGTGGATGACGATTGGGCCGCTCAGCGTGTTTGGCAAGACGATCTACGGTAACTGGACGCTGCCGATTGGACCCGTTCCCCAGGTGGCGCTCGATTGGGCTGGCAATATCCTTGCAACGTCTGAGGCTGGGCTTGCGCTACTCGCGCGTGACTATGAGCGCGCAGGACGCAAGTGGGATGCGCTTCGGAAGGACTGGATGAACACTTGGCTTGAGTCGGTTGCGATTTCGATGCCGTTCGGACGGATTGTGAGCGAGGCGATCGAAGAAGAAATCAAGAAACCGAAGTATCCGGAGGTGCCGCGATGAAATTCGTCAAGAGTTCGCACTTTCTCTTTGTACTGATCGTGGTCTTCATCGTGCTGGGAGCCGCCGCTTTCTTTGGGGCTCTGAAGGATGCGTGCGCTCCCTCAGCACTGGCGCAAGACGAAGTGCCGGGGCCGTATGTCGTGCGTTCGAGCTCGGCTACGTTCACCTTGGCTGCGGACGCTTCCCAGTACGTGAGCTTTCCCTTTCCGACAAGCCCGAGAAAGCGTCCGGCGGTCGGCGAGATCGTGGCTCCGGATGTATTCCCGCACGTCGTCGGCTACTTCAGCGTCTGGGTCAAGATCACGGGCACAACGCTTGGCAGCTTCAACATCACCGCCAAGCCAATTGGGCCGGGCGGAGCCGTGCCTGCGAATGTCAGTACTACGCTCGCAAGCGGGCTAAGTCCAACGAGCGGATCATGGTACGCCTATGACTACAATCCGATCGTGGCGTATGGTATTCGGATTGATGTAAGCCAGACGGGAGGTGGAAATGCGCAAGTGGAAGTTCGTCAGCTTTATCAGTAGCTGGCTGGCCGCGGCTACCGCGCTCGGACAGTGGACTAATGCCGGTGGTGGGGGCGGAACGTGCTCTTTTGCTGACAGTGCCAGGGCTGCCTCCATCGCCGATAGTGCTAAGGCTGCGCCGACGTTCTTGACGGACAGTACTTGGGTCAAGGCGACTGCAGACACGATGATTGTGAACGACTCGCTCAATGTGGACAACGGTACGTTAATGGTGGGCCCGACGAGCTCGACTGTTGGCATCGGCACCACGGTTGCGCCCGAGCTATTGTCGCTCGAAGGTACAAATCCAACAATTTTCCTAATGGAGACATCTGATGCCGGTATTAAGTTGCGGTACGATGATGCCGGGAATAGGCTGGACATAGTTGCGCGCAACTCCGGTGCCGATTCTCCAGTTATGACAGTAAAACGGTCTGGCCTCGTCGGTGTGGGCACAAGTGCTCCGCAACACCTCCTCTCCAGCTACACCAGTAGTCCGTCCTGGGTCTTGACCGACACCGACTACAACAAGGACGTGTCCACGGCGGCGCAGGCTGAGGACACATCCTCTATTTACATCGGGTTTTCGTCTGGGACGCCTTCCATGTACTTGAGGAATCCTAAGGGTAATCTGGGAAAGATCACTATGGGGAATTATGGTTTCTACATTGGCCCAAGTGCAGGCGGACCGTTGTATTTTGTGGTTGATGGGGCTAACAAGTTACTAATTTCACCGTCGCAGATGTATCCGTATACGGATTCTGGTGTTTCGCTTGGGAGGAATATTTATAGGTTCTCTTCTGCCTACATCTCCGGCACTGGCCTCTACGTCAGCGACGAGGCGACGATCAGCGGGGCGGATAGCTCAGTCAGGCTCTACGTGTCGCCGTCCGGCAATGGCGTGATCGCGAGCATGGCTAACGACGGCGACAACGTACAGATTTGGCACGACGGCTCTGTCGGCAAGGCCATCTCAAGCTCTGGCAACCTGCAGCTCGGGGGCGCAGGTACGGTCAGCATAAACATTTCCCCGACGTCTCTGTACCCTGCTGGCGACAACCAGAGGAGCCTGGGCCTCACAACGAGCAGATTCGCTGCCGGTTACTTCGGCGGCAACGGAATCTACGTCTCGTCCGAGGCCACGATTGCGGGGGCGGATTCGAGTGTGATTGTCAACGTGCAAGGTGGGCACGGAATCGTCGAGCTCCACGCATATGACGGTGACTACATAAAGGTCTGGCACAATGGTTTTAGTGCTAGGATTCAGGTGTCAAGCGGTGACTTGATTCTGGATGCGCCGGGGTCGGTGCGTCCGCTTAACGATCAAGTCTCTTCCCTTGGCGGTGCGGCGCACAAGTGGCTTTACGCCTACATCAACTACCCAACCATCGCGAACACCGCGGCTGCGCCGACTGCGGCCAGCGGGCGGATGTACTTCCAGGGCCTGGACGACTCCGATGCGGATACGCTGTGGGTGCACAACGGCACAAGCTGGAAGGCATTCCCGTCGAGCGAAGCGCTGGCAACCAAGGAGGGGAGTTTCGCCTTCGGGATCATCGACACGGTGAAGGTCGGCGATGTGCTCGGAAGCGTGCTCGTGCCGAACGACATCACGCTGCTCAAGGTGTTCGGGCACACAGACGCAGGCACGGCAAGCATTATGCTTGAGGAGCGGGCCTTCGGGTCGCCGAACAGCGCAGGCTCGCAGCTCCTGTCGAGCGACTTTATCGTGGATGATGATGCTGACAGTCTGGGGTCGTTTGCCGACGATCAGGTTGCGGCCCGAAGCTGGCTGAGGGTTTACGTGACGGCAGTTGGCGGTAGCCCCAATCCGAGGCAGGTCTTTGTGACGGTGCTGTACAGGGAGGAGTAGCGCATGAGACGGCGGCTCTGGCTGGTTTGGATTCTCCTGGCTGCGCTTGCGTCGGTTGCGAGCGCCCAGACCGTCACGGTGTGGGCTGATAGCGCCACTGAGCGGGTCTGCGCGAACTATGCTGAGCCGCAAAGCGCCCGGCTGGTCGCCGAAGGCGATACTGTGTGGGTGGAGTGCGTCAGGAACGAGCGGGAGGCGCTCCAGCTTGTGGTGAAGCCGGACGAGCAGCTCTACGATGTTGAGTGGGTGGTGCTGCGCCAGCCGGTGCACCGGTACTTCGGGGTGCCGATTATGCTGCCAGACGGGAGCGTTCGGGTGCATCCGATTGGGTTCGTGGAAGCTGACGACACGACGGTGACGAACCCTGACCTTTATGGGTGGTACCCGGATGTCATCATGTGGTATCAGTCGAGCTGCGGCGTCAAGGCGAACGAGGCCCAGCCGTACTGGGTCGAGGTATTCGTGCCGGAGACGAGCTTTCCCGGCGATTACGTCGGGGTGCTCCAGCTCAGGCACAGCGGCGGGGTGTTGCTTGATACGCTGTTCGTTGGGGTGCATGTGCGGAAGCTGGTGATCCCGCCGTGGAACCACTTCGGGTGCGTGTGGAGCCTAAGCACGACCGGGGTGCGCCGAGCCGCGGGTTATAGCTCGTTCGACGACAATCCTGATATGATGATTAACTGGGCGAACTTTATGGCGCACTTCCGGATGCCGCTTCAGTACATCTACGCGGACTGGACGCCGTACCAGGCGTTTGCGGCGAGCGTGGAGCGGGGGGTGCTTCCGGATAGCCAGGCTGAGGCGGTCTGCTCCAGGCTGTTCGTGGGTCACCAGGAGGGAGGGTGGACGGAGGACGAGCTCACCGAGGAGATGGACACCCGCTACATCCCGATGGCTGAAAGGCAGGTGAAGCACCTGGTGAGCGACGGGGTAAACGTCGAGGAGCAGGTCGCGTGGTACACGATGGACGAGGTGGAGAGTGACTCGCTCTACAAGTGGAAGGAGGCGCTGAGGCATTGGCGCAACCGCTGGAACGGGCACGTCTACCCGGATAGCGCGTATCTCAAGGTGTTCACCACGGCGCACATTCGGGTGAACGTCAATGCCCGGCTCGATACGTTCTTCGGCAAGCACTACTTCGATGTAGTGACTGCCAGCGCCGGGGAGATCAGGTCGATGGACAAGGACTACTGTAAGCAGAACTATCCGTGGGCCGAAATTTGGTGGTATCTGACGAGTGGGCCGCAGCACCCGAACTGGCGCATCATCAACAACGACCTGATCGAGGGACGGATGTTTGTTGGGTACATCAGCAGGGCGTGGGAAGTCGAGTACTATTATCCGAACGGGACGCTGTACTGGAGCCTGTTCGAATTCACGACGACCGAAAGCGACACGTGCTGCGATAATCTCACGGTCTATTACATCGACGATACGTCGAGCAGATTGGAGGTGGACGTCTACTACGGTGGGTACTACCGGGAGCTGTACGACGGGGCAATGGGAGCCGGTGACCTGGTGTACACTGACGATCAGGCCCGGCTCTATCCGTCGATCAGGTTCTACGAGATCGTAGAGGGGTATGAGGACTATGAGCTGTGGGTGGCGCTTGACAGTGCGCTTGCGTGGGCTGAGGAAAACGACCCGGACAACGAGTGGATTGCCCACGCGGAGAGCCTGAGGGCGGTGCCCGACACGGTGGTGCACGACCTGGTTGATCCGGCGAACTTCAGCCATAGCAGTGCTGCGATGTACTATGTGCGGCACGATGTGATTGAGACGATTGAGGGGCTGTTCAGCTCAAGGTCGGGCTACCCGGTGATTGGGGGGCGCGACATGGCGCTGTGCATGGCGAGCCCGCAGCCTGGGGAGGTTGTGCGGCAGGGTGAGATCGTGACCGTGCGGGTGCATGACTTCCTGAATCCGGGCTCGACGATTCCGGTGGATGTGGATGTCGGAGATGGCGTGTGGCGGGAGCTTGGTGTAGCGAGCGGGCCGCTCGGTTGGTTCTACACCTTCTATTGGGCGGTGCGCGACACGACCCCGACCTCGAACCGGGTGCATTTTCGGATCAGGAAGACTGGGGAGCCGGATCGGAGCTATACGACCTACCGGTCGGTGGTCGTGAGGGAGATGGAGCCGTCGGTTGGGTATGCGATCCGGGTGAATTGCGGTGGGCCGGACTATGTGGATAGGCAGGGAAGGCTGTGGACAGGTGACCAGCCCTACACGGTGTCGAATTGGGGCTACGAGTATGGCGTGGCGTTCGATACCTGCGAGGTGGACATCGGCGGGACGGATGAGGACGGGCTGTTTCAGAGCTACCGGGTGAAGTGGAGCGATGATGGGAGACTGATCTACCGGTTCCCGGTGAACCCGCAGGCGTACTGGACGGTACGGTTGTTGCTGGCTGATGTGCTGCCGGACACGTTTATGCGGCAGCGGGTGCTGATCGGCGGCGATACCGTGAGGGCGGAGTATTGCTTGCGGGAGACGAAGGGGTTCTTTGAGGCGGACACCGTTAGCTATTCGGTGCCTGCTGGAACCGACACCATTGATATTTGGCTGGAGCAGGCGCCGGAGGAGCTGATCGAGTATCCAGGTGCTGAAGGGCATTTCCCGCGGCTGGGGGGAAGCTACGGGGGCTGGCAGATGAACCGGAGCGTGGTGGACGAAAAGGCGCATAGCGGGAGTTACAGCCTGAAGCTTGGGTGCACCGGCGAGGGCTTGCATTACTACCGGATGGGGGACAGGGCTGGTGGGCTCAACGGGTTCGTCCCAGGCGGGACCTATGTCGTGCAGGCGTACTGCCTGCGGAGCAATAACTACAACTGGACGATTGGGCTTGAGATTGATGGGGAGTACCAGCCGGTGGACACGACGGTTTACGGGTGGAAGTGGCAGCATCTGTGTGGGACGATTACGATTCCGGAAGATGCCGACACGGTGATCGTGATGATTCAGCCGCACGAGAATGATTCGGCGATTGGGTACTTCGACGACATCAGCGTGGCCAGGCTGGGGGCGCATGATCCGGCGGTGGTGATCAACGCGATTGAGCTGCTTGGGTACTTTGAGCCGAGGGCGCGGAGACCGAGGATTGCGGTGACTGGGCACACGGTAAGGTAGGAGGAGACGAGCTATGATCGAAGGGTTTGTGAAGGGCGCGGGAACCGTCGCCGTGGCGTTTATGATTGCCGCAGCGATTGTCGGGGGGCGGATGCAGCACGGGCAGCCGCAAATGGCAGCGCAGCAGGGGATCGATGGTGTCACTGCGTGGTTCGATACGGCGGACGTTGAGATCGTGCCTGCGCCGATGCCGCCGTTTCCGAAGCAGGAGTCGGAGGATGAGGGCAAAAAGATCGTCGTTTGGGATGAGCGGGATCGCAGGCGGGAGCTTCCGATTGATCCGGACGGAGACGTTTGGGGTCGTGGGAAGGCGAAGTTGGTGATTGAGTTGGTGTACGATACAACGTACGTGGAGTTTGTGGGAGATGAGGATGCGGTGGTCGTTATTCGCTGGCGCCGTTTTGAGTAGCCTTTTGGCGTGTGCGGCGGCGCCTGGCTTGAGGACGGCTGACAACGATGTGATTGTTGGGTGGCGGCTGGAGTTCTGGCAGCTCCGGGTTGGCGAGGGCCAGGTCTTTCGGCAGGGTGACACGCTCGTGGTGCAGTGGCAGCAGCCGCTC
>CAYXFI010000171.1:0-8134 GCA_964464205.1 uncultured Cytophagia bacterium | reverse complement strand
AACGACGGCTTCGCCGAACTCGTGTATCCGACCTATTCCGACACGGGCCTCGTGTTCATCATCACGAATCCCGGCGAGCTCGCCGAAATGGACTCGACCGATGTCCACCCGGTGGCAGCGCTTGGGTCGCGGCTGGTGGGTGCGGCAATCGGGGACCAGGACTTCACCGGCCCTGGCCATGACGGTCGCGACATCTACATCGCCGCGCGCG
The DNA here is from genome assembly GCA_964464205.1 of uncultured Cytophagia bacterium. Lineage (GTDB taxonomy): Bacteria > Zhuqueibacterota > Zhuqueibacteria > Oleimicrobiales > Geothermoviventaceae > Zestofontihabitans. Next base: position 7,923 of record CAYXFI010000171.1, on the reverse strand, counting down.
ACCACGAAGCATTGTATGACGTCGAGTACACTGGAGGCGAAGGCGGCGACGTAACCGACCCAGACAACTGGGAAGTGTACAAGATTTTCGAGGCGCCTACCTACCGCTTCCAGGACGTGGCCACGGGCGACTTTGACATGGACGGCCGTCGGGAAGTGGCCGTCGCCTTCGCCGGCAGTGACGATCCGGAAGCCCTGATCTACGTTGAGCACGAACCCCTGCCCAACTTCGGCGTGCAGCCCGTGTGGCACGACCCCACACCGGAGGAAGACCCGAACGATCCGATCAATGGCAATCCGCGTGGCTTTTGGGTCGGTTCGGATGTCGACCAAGACGGGAAGAAAGAGATCTTCGCCACCCAGTACTCCGGCACGGTGGTCGGCTACGAAGTAGTGGCCGACAACACGCTGGAGTTCATCTGGATCGACAGCACGGCGAAGCCGATCTACGGCGGTAGCTCGCCGCGTCACGTGGTCGTCGGCGACATTGACGGCAACGGGAAGGAAGAGATCATCTTCCACATGGGTGGCATCGTAGCGGATCACCCTGACAGCGTCGGCTTCTACTTCTTCGAGTGGAACGGTCAAGACAACGGTTTCGGTCTGCCGGAAGGCGGCCCGACCTATATCCTGCCCGACAACCAGATCCAGCCGGACATCACCGACACCCGGTATTCGGAGCACATCTGGATTGCCGACGTGGACGCCGATGGCCACCAGGAACTGCTCTTCCCGGCCAACGGTTCGGGCAGCGGGCCGACCACGGACTTCTTCACGATTGTGTCCTGCGTGGACGGAACGCTTGAGAGCGGCTTCCCCGTGTTCAAGACCGAGGGCTTCTGGGATCGGCCCACGCTTGGCCTGACCGGCTCCATCATCGGCGCTACGGCTGCCGACTACGACGGCGACGGTGTGCTTGAGCCCGTGATGCTCCCGTGGGATCTGTGCAAGATCGTCCTGTTCGACGCCGTCCAGCCCGACTCGTTCGTCTTCCGCACCGTCCGGCTCGACACTACCGGACCTGACGGTGTCTTCTACGTCAGCGTCGGTCACTACGACATTGACGGTGACGGCGCCGAAGAGCTCATGGGCGCAATGTACAGCACGCCTGGCTGGGTCTTCTTGGTCAATGTGCCCGAGGGCGGTCTGAACGCCATCGATCCGGGCAATCCGGCTCATGTGGCCAAGATCCGCGAGGCGGCCGGCGGCGCTACGTTCAACAACGTCCTGGGTGACCTCGACGGCAATGGCACGCCGGAACTGTTCTTCTGCAATTACACCCGTGGCCAGGTCAACGCGCTGGCTTACAACGGCGTGGGCGACATCATGGATCCAGCCAGCTGGATCACCTCGGAAGGCTTCTACGACAACTCGTTCGTGCCGAAGCCGCGCATCGAGGACTACCCCGATTCAGCGTCCTGGCAGGAAGCGCTGGATGAGTGGAACGATAACGACATCAGTCTCATTCACGGCTCTTTCGGCCTCAAGATGACAGACGATCTGGACGGCGATGGAAAGAAGGAGCTCGTGATCAGCACCATCCAGTCCTACTGGTCCAAGACCTGGCTCTGGATGCTGGAGGCTGGCGCTACTGGCGTCCAGCTGGAGCGCTGGCGCGTGATCACGCCGAGCGACTACAAGCTGGCCCAGAACTACCCGAACCCGTTCAACGCGTCCACGACGATCCGCTATACGCTGCCGCTTGACAAGCGGGTGACCATCAAGATCTACAACTCCATGGGTCAGCTCGTGAAGACGCTGGTCGACAACGAGTTCCAGACCAAGGGCACGCACAAGGTGGTCTGGGACGGCACGAACCAGTTCGGTAACCCCGTGGCCAGCGGCACCTACATCTACAGCCTCGAGGTCGGCAACATCAAGAAAGTGAAACGCATGACCCTGCTGAAGTAGGCAGAACTGTCCACGGCCCACGCTCTGTCCGCGTGGGCCGTCTTCCTCGGCTGACCGGTTCTCAGGCAAAGAAAAACCCCGTCTCTTCGCAGAGACGGGGTTTTTTCTTCCGACTATGACTACGTTCCTCAAGGAGCTTCGGGCTTCGGCTCTTGTTTCTTCTTCTGCTCCTCCTGACGCTTCCGGGCTTCCTGTTCGAGGATGCGTCGCAACCGTTCCAGCTCGCGCTCCGCTTTCCGACGCTCTTCTTTGATCCTCTCCAGCTCCTGTTCCGCCGATTCGGTCTCCCTCTGTTCCCGGATCATCTGTTCGAACAAGGCACGACGGCTTTCCGCTTTCTTCATCAGCAGGTCTCGCTCGGTCACTTTGTAGACCGATCTCGGCAGGATGGTCAGGTGCATTCCCACGTTCACGCGCCAGCTGGCGTAATTAGGCATTTCCGGGATTTTTCTCACAAACGTGTAGTCCGTCTCGTCCGTGTTCCCGCTCAACAGCACATCCACGCACATGTCGAAGGACAACCAAGGATACGGTTTGTACGTCACGCCCGGGGAAATGTACATGAAATCCTCACGGCTGTACGCCGTAGCCGGGGGCTGGTGGAGGAACTTCGTCCCGAACAGCTGCACCCAGTAGTCGAACTTGTCCGTGGGGTAACGGAGACCCAGCGCGTACGACAGAGTCTGCGTGGGACTCAGTACGCGGATGGTGTCGACATCGCCGGGCCTCAAACTCAGCTTCTTGCCAGCGTCGTTGTGGTGGTGATAGCTGAGATTCACATGCAGATTGAATGCCTCCTCGGGGTAGAGGGGGTCCAGCGTGTAGCTCAGCATCCCCGTCACGCCCCACTCCCAGGTGCCAGCCGAGTACGGCTCAAAGACAAGATTGTGGTACTTGGCCGTAGGAATCCGGCCGTCACCCGCGATTCCGTAGCTCAGGGAGCTTCCCTTCCCCCCGTAGGAACCGAATTTCACGGATACGAAAATGTCGTCGGGGATATTGTAGCCGGGTTTTCCCTTGTTTGTGTCCTGGTAAGTGATGGGCGAGATGGAGGCTTCAATGTGGCGGTTGAAACCGTACGTGAAGTACAGCGTACCCTGCACGTCCCAGTACGTCACCGCACTGGTGATCCGTCCCAGGTTCACGTGCCCCACCTTGCCGAAGAATCGACTGTGGCTGTACATGACCAGGTATCCGGGTTCCATGACCCAGGCCGCCCGCACGTACGGCAGACCCCGTGCCCCGTTCAGGTACTGGGCTTTAGCCGACCCCACCAACATCACCCCAAGGGCCAAAAGCGAAATCGCAGCTGCAACTCCGCGCCGTTTCATCATCCTGACCTCCGCGAAGCCATTAGCCATCCTGTGCTCAAGTCTGTTCACTGACAGACGAAAACCCGCCATTCACTTTCCGAGCCCGCGTTGGCCTCCGGACCCACCACATCCACACGCCACCGGTACGCCCGTCCAACGACCAGACTATCCCGGGCCGCGCTGCCATCGAAATTGTAGCGCACCTCTTCCGTCAAGCTGTTGAAATCCGGCGACACGACAGCAAACCACACCTTGTTATCGGAAGGTAGCTCGAAAAGCTTTATCACATATTCAACCGGTATTTCGCTGACCCGCCATCGAAACGTGGGTCTCGGCGTCGGACTCTCCCAAAGCGCGAATGGCTTCTCCAACAGCTTGTACGATACCGTGTCCGACGTCGGACTCACCGAACCGCCCTTCTTCGCAATCAAAAAGTACCAATAACGAGTCCCGATCGCAACCCTTTCATCCACAAAGATGGTATCCGTCGCGCTTAGCTCCGTCCTCAGCGAGAACTCTCCTCCTTCGGCATCAGAACGGTAGATCTGTATCCGAGCGTCCCGCCGTGGGTAGGCCTCCCATTGAATCTGAATCGCGTTTTTCTCCGGGATCGCGTCTACGCCGCCCTCGTCGACAGAGAGGTCATCGGGAACGGGTAGCAGCACCGGAGCGGGTAATTCCTCCGCCGGGCCTTCCGGCCTTCTGCCGCACCCCACCAGAAGCACAAGAGCCAGGAAGCAAATGCCTCTCTTTCTCACCAGCGCCACTCCAAAGCCAAACGCTCCACGTCTCCCAACTGGGCCGCTTGGCGGGAGAAGTACAGGTACGCTTTCCAAGCGCGCAGTCGGAGTCCGTAGTGCACTCCACTCGCCCCAAGACCGCCCAGCACCTGAAGCCTGCCTGCCGTCGCGTGCAGGCCGAACCGTGTCTCCCTCCGGACCCAAGCGTCGTGTTGCAGGAGAAATCCCCACCGGATCCCTGGAGAGTCATCCGTTGTGTACGACAGCGCCCAGGATCGAACCGGCTCCACTTCCTGGTTCAGTCCTTGTCCCCATCGCAGGCGAGTGCCACTCACGTCCGTCATGCGCCACGCCACCAGCAGTCGCCCGGCCCAGGGGCGTTCACCGAACTGGCGCAGATCGACCGCAAAGCCCAAGCCCACGTCCAGTCCAACCCCGCTGGCGTGCCAAGCATCTAGACTCTGGTGCAGCAGCTTGAACGACACTCCTACGGGGATCTCGATTTCGAGCTCCTCCACCAGCCAGTTGAAGCGGAGAGCAAGTCTGGCAAGCCGAGAAATGCAGAAGTAGATCGCCTCTTCTTTGTTCGAGAACCAGCCTGTTGGGCCAAACGCAGGCCTGTCCCCAGTACCAACAAGCCGATCTGCAAAGCCCTCCGGTTTGATCTCCGGGTAGCGGGGGATGTCCGGAACCGTGTAGCTCACGTATCCGATCTGAACACCAGCCGCCTGGCCCAGCCGGCCGCCGACGGCGACGACGTGCAGCACAGCCAGATGACTACCCAGGGATCCAAAAGCGCCGCTGTACTCGAAGTACGCCGAGCGCTCAGCGTAGGCAGCCAGCGCTGGATTCCAGTAGAAAGCGGTCGCCGAGCCAGCGAGACCGGAACCGGTCGAAGCCAGGGCCGAAGCTTCCGCTCCTACGCCCAAGCGCAGGTAGCTGGCAGCATAACGGACCCCTGCCATTCCGCCCGGCGCAGTGATCACCCCAGCGCAGGCTGCCAGAAGCAACTCTGCTGCAACCCTACGGAACCCGCGCCACCTTCCCGACATGCTCATACCATTTCCCCTCTGTCAGAACCGCGAGGCGGAAGAAATAGACACCGTAGGCAACGTCTTCTCCTTCATCGTCCGTGCCGTCCCACACGATCTCGTGATACCCAGCAGCTCGAAGATCAGCGTCCGCCGAGGCCTCCGAAAGACCGAGAGTTCGGATCTTCCGCCCATCCGCCGAGAATATCGTCAGTTCGAGACGCTCCGCTCTCCGGCTGAGCTCAAACGCAAATACCGTGCGGTCGCGGAAAGGATTGGGGTAGGTGCCGAGGAAGTAGATCTTCTGCTTGTGTGACACGCGAAACGCACGGACCAGTTCGGTCAAATTGCCGGCGCAATCCCGAGCCACGATCCGAATCTCATGCTGTCCTTCGTCCAGATCGGGATCCAGTTGCCAGATAGCCTCCGGCGGGGCGCTGCTGCCGGGCCTCCACCTCGACCCAGGCAATTCCTCCCCATCCACCCAGATGCGAATCACTTGCCCCACGGGCACACCGTTGTCGTCGCTGGCACGGACTGTCAAACCTTCGGCCGCCGCCAGGTGATCCCCGTCCGCAAAGGGTCTACCGCCGTGAAGCAGCTCCAGGATGGGCTGAGTTGTGTCCTGGACGGCCAGCACCCCGAGCAACACTTCCTCCCTGGGTTCCAGCATGACACCCTCCCCTGCTGCCGCTGTGAGTACCGACCACAACCCGCTTGGATCACGGCGGCAGACTCGCCCTCGCGAGGACTGCTCCTGAGACAGCACCCCGAGTCCCACGGGGCTGGAAGATAGGTTCCGGAGACGCAAGGCTGGATAGGCGATGCCAGGCACCAATCGGAAACCAGGTTGCAGGTACCGGTCCACCGGGGTCGAATCCGACGCCACCAGACGGAATCTCACTCGCGCTTCCTCGGTCGGACAGGACGAAACGGTCAGCCGAAATGGGCCCAGCGAAAGCGTGTCCCGCCTCTGTTCTGCCACCGAGAAAGCTCCGTCGGGCAGAATCACGAACGCTTCCCCCTCAAGCCGCTTGATCAGCACCTCTCGTACCCCCGACCCGGCGAGGTGGCACTCCGCCCTGATTAGGAACGAGCCCGCGGGCGGGGAGTAGGGCACGCGAAATTGCCCCGTTTGTCCAGGGCCCAGCCACAATGTATCCTCGCCCACCCCGGTCCACGGTCCCCCGTCGCTATTGGCCACTGAGAAGCTCATCACCAGCGCCGGTCCTGCCTGCCAATATCCTGCGGTAACACCGCATGCGAGGTACGAGCCGGAAGGGGCGTACGCCACGCCCAGCGATTCCCAGTCGACCTGCCACCCCCGCGGATCCACCACAGTGGCAGAAACGCGGCCAGCACTCAGGGTTGTCCCCTGGGCATCCTCAGCGACTATCTCGATCTCCACGGGCCCGGGGGAGGCGACCACAAGTGGCTCACTGCTCCGGAACCGCCGATCCCCCACGGAGACCAGCTCCGCCTCCCAATTCGCCGCCGGACACCTGGCCACGATCCTCCCGACGTTCTCCGTGGTACCCAGCCTCGCGAAAACCCAAACGGGCTCGCCCGCGCTGGGCCCGGCGGGCTCACACCACAACGAATCGATCACACTTGACAGGGTGGAAGGGCGAACCCAACCATGGGCCACCCACTCTGATTCAGCGTCCCAAGCCGTCACCCTCACGAGAAGCGAGTCAGCCGTCGCCTCCGGCAGCGGGGCTACGAGCTCTCCATCCTCCCATGCCGGGTGAAGTGCCACGGCACTCGCGGGCTCGCCGGAAGGAAAAGCTTCCAGCTCGACCTGCGGTTCCCGGTGTTCGCAGGATACCCGAACGCGGATTTCCCGCCCAGAGCCTCGCGATCGACTTGCCGCCAACCGGACTTTCTTCCTCACGAGCCGTAGTGGCAACGCTGGGTCGCCGAGCAGCGTGAAGTGGTTGATCTGCGTACGCGCCAGAGACGACGTGTAGCGATTGTAGTACTCGTGCTTGGCCAAACGGATGGCCTCGCCCAACGTCGCCACAGACGAGTCCTGGAGAAGGGGTATCAACTCGGAAAGCAGGTAGTAGTCGTTCCAGACCCAGCCGAGCCCGGTCGAGGCGAAGACCGCGACGGCGCCTCCTTCGCTGTGCAGGAGCAACTCGCTGCCGAGCGACTGCCCGGGAGAAGCAGTGAAGCAGGTCCAGCTGGTGACGATCGGAAGCTTGTTGCCATTCCGCAGGAGAGGGATGTCATCGAAGGTCAACAGCTTGGCATCGGACCAAATCCGACCACCACCGTGCCCCAAGAAGTGAACCGCGGAAAGACCCTCGTTCCAGAGCTTTAGCAGTTCCTCCTTGCCGCCCGCGTAGGGTGTGGACGGAGGAGGCACGTCGAGTCTGCGCAGCTCGATTGCCCAATCAAATCGTCTCTTGAGCAAATCACCGGCCTGGCTTTTGAACGTGCCGCCAATTCCCGCGATCACCAAGGAGCGATTGAGCCACGGGCCAGTCTCCGCCCCGTTCTCGTGAGCGTAGATCTTCCTCACAACGGTGGCCAGTTCCCAAGCGGACCGAACTGGCAGGCGACCCACGGCTATCTCGGGAACCGGGTCGACGGTCGAAAACGCCACAAACTGATTGTCACTCGCCGCCGCCCCGAACTTCACGGTCTGCGTCCAGATGCTCGGCACGACAGGGCAGGAAACACCGAACACCTCACGCCGCGGTCGGTTGTCCCCCACAAGCAGCAAGTAGCGCGGCTTGCGAGCCCACGTCCTCAGCGCGTGAGAGACGAACCGTCGGATCGCCTCCGGAGTGTGGATTCCGAACGCGAACTCATCGTACAGATCCTCGACGTCGACTCGCGCGACCCGCAATCCTCCGCGTTCCCGTAGCGCCACCAGACTGTCCATCGCCGGGGTGTCGAGGAGAGACTTCGGGGCCACAAT
>CAYXFI010000170.1:0-8164 GCA_964464205.1 uncultured Cytophagia bacterium | reverse complement strand
GCTGCGAAACCAGACGCTGCTCTTTGTGCCGGTGCTCAATCCGGACGGAAATGAGAAGATAAGCCCGCGGCATCGTCGCAACCAGGCGGGCCCAGAAGGCGGCGTTGGCGTGCGCTACAATGGTCAAGGGCTCGACCTCAATCGCGACTTCGTGAAGCTGGAAACGCCCGAAATCCGGGCGGTGGTGGACGTGTTGAATCGCTGGGATCCGGTCCTGTTCGCAGACATCCACACCACGAACGGTTCCAAACACCGCCACACGGTCACCTACGACCTTCCTCACAATTCGAACAGCGATCCTGCGATCGACCGTTACTTGCGCACCCGCCTCATGACCTGGGTCGAGAAGGAAATGGCCGGGCGTTTCGACAACCCCATCATTCCCTACGGGAACTTCCGCAGGCGGGGACAACCGGACAGCGGATGGGTGACCTACAGCCCCCTGGCGCGGTACGGGACGAACTACGTCGGACTCCGGAATCGCTTTTCGATCCTGGTCGAGAACTACGCCTACGCACCCTTCGAGGCGCGCGTCCGGGGATGCTACGAGTTCGTGCTGAGCTTGCTGCGGTTCGCGAATGAGCATGGCGACGAGATGCAGAGGCTCGTCTACACCGCCGACCAACGCACACGGGACTCCATCGCCGGGAGCAAACTGGGGATAGCCTTCCGAGCGGTGCCCCTCCCGGAACCCATCCGGATTCGAAGCTACCGCTTCGCGCCCGACACGCTGAAGAACGGTCGGGTGCGGTGGGTCGCCACACAGGAGCCGCGCGAGTACGTCGTGCCCTACTACGGCAGGTTCGAACCCACGCGATTCGCCACCGTTCCAGAGGCGTACGCGTTACCCCCCTCCTACCCCGAAGTCGCACGACTACTGCTACGGCACGGTATCACGGTGCTGGTCCTCGAAGACTCTCTCCGCATCCAGGCGGAACGCTACCGGTTCACGCGGGTTGAGGTTCCGGAACTACCCTTTCAGGGCCACTGGCTCGTGAAGGCCGAATTCGAGCCGGACACAACCGAAGTGCTACTGCCGCCCGGCAGCTACCTCATCCCCACGCGGCAACCCCTCGGCTACCTCGTCGCTTGGCTCCTGGAACCGGAGAGTCCCGACGGGCTGCTCACCTGGAACCTCTTCGACCGGTCCATTCGAGCGAGCGAGTGGAGCTCGCGTCTTGGATTCTGCCCGGTCCTGAAGATCTACAAGAGATTTCGAGCGGCTGCCACGCTTCTGACCGCAGCGCAGTAGACACGGTCGAAAAACTCCGAGTCCGCCTCGCTCCAACTCTGATCGGTGCGGACCGTATCGGCGGTTACCCTGACGAGGGCTGCAGCGCCCGGGTGTACCCTCGAACGCTCGCCACGCGCTGTGGGCGGCTGTTTGTCCGACTCACTGAGCCCGTTGACTCTTTTCGCGCGCCCGGGGTTCGCTGCTTCCTCCGTTAACCATTGGGAGGAATGCCATGAGGAACGGAAGAGCCTTGATCGCCGTCTTGGGTGCCCTGCTTTTGGGGCTCTCCTGCGCCCGCCGGCAGCAGGTAACCTACGTTGTCATCTGCTTCGACGTGGAGGACTACATTACGCCTCCGGAGGAGGGCATCGACAACATCCCCAAGTGGCTCGCGGAGACGATGTCCGAGGTAGGGGTTACCGGGACCTTCTTCGTGATCGGGGAGAAAGCGCGTTCGCTTGAAAAGCGCGGCAGGCAGGACGTGATCGCGGCGATGGCCCAGCATGACATCGGCAGCCACACCAACCGCGGCTCAATTCACCCCACGGTCACCGAGCAACTCGAAAACGCCGGCTGGCGGGACGGGGTCGAGCTCATGCTCAAACAGGAAGGCGCTGGGTTCGAAGAGCTGGAGCGGATCTTCGGCGTACCCGTCAGCACTCTGGCCCGTCACGGCGGCTCGTACGGGCCCCAGCTCGTCTACGCACTGGGACGGATGGGCAAAGGGTACGTCTACTCCCCCATTTTCCTGCCCGGTCACAACGCGGTGTGGTGCTGCAACACACTCAACTTCCACGGCGACTACGGGTATTTCGACGACTTCTACTACCGCGACGACCTCTTCGAACCCAGGTTCGACAGTCTCAAAGCGCACTTCGCACAAGACATCCAAGGCGTGGACGTGCTGGCCTTTTTCGGCTGCCACCCCTGCAAGGTGCGCACAGTACAGTTCTGGGACTTCAACTACTACTACGGTGCCAACCCGGATTCGAGCGAGTGGAAAACCCCCGAGTTACGACCGCAGGAGAGCATGAAAACGGCTCGGAAGAACTTCCGCCGCTTGATGGAATTCCTGAAAGAACAGGAGGGGATTGAAATCACAACCTTCCGCGAGCTGATGAAGCGGTTTGCGTACCAGCCCGAGTTCGTTTCGCGCAAGCACCTTCAGGCACTGGCTAGAAGGATCCTCCAGAGCCACCGGGTTGTGTACGACGAGCGCTTTTCCCCTGCGGAGATCTTCTGCGCGCTGGCGACGAGCTTGCACAGGTACAGCTCCAGCGGCCAGCTCCCTTCCAGGGTGGAACGAGCCGCCCCGCTCGGACCACTGACCAGGCCCATCGAAGAACCCGAGATCCAGACGGCGTCCTGGCGGGAGCTGATCCAGCTCGTCGACGCCGCACTGGACACGATACGACGAGAAGAACACTTGCCCGCGTGGCTGAGTCTGGCCGGAAAGCGAATCGGAACCGGTTCCCTCCTGGCTCTGTTCGCCGATGCCTACCTGCAGTTAGCTGACGGACAGCGTCCCGACACCCTCAAGATCCAGGCGTTCGACGCGTACCCGAAGGAACACGAGGAAGAGATTATCCAATCTGTGGAGAACTGCAAGGGCTGGCCGGTGCACCGCAGGGACCTGGACATGTCGCGAATCGTGGAGTACACCCGTCTCCAGCTATGGACGCTCAAGCCGGCTCGGGAGAAACCGTAGGAGCGGGGTTTGTGTGGGCAATCCGCCGGTCAGAGATCGGCGGACACACAAGCGCGGGCTCTCAAGGCCAATCTCGTCAAGGGTGGGTCCGAACTACAGCTCGTCCTTTCTCCGGATGGCGCTGCGATCTGGCCCTGCTGCGGTCCACACCACTGCGGGAACCACTGTCCGACGTCCCGAAGACAAGTTCCCACTCCCTGCCGGTGATGCACGAACCACGGCGACCGAAGTCGTCCCCCGCTCCCGAAGGTGCCCGAGTCAGCGGCTGCGAAAGGCTTCACACCGTGCGGCAGGACGGCTCGCCCCCGCCGCAACCAACCCCAACGAATCCGCAGGACAAAAGGATTCGACCTACCCACCTCGAGGGAACAGTCTTCGACCGCGCTCTTGAATCCGGCCGGCTGCACATCCGGCAAGGAGTCGAGGACGAGCCTGCGACGCGCCTACGGGGCGAAAGAAGCCGTTCCGGTCGACTCGCGACCGCGCTGGAAGTGCAGTGTCTCGCGCAGAGCAGCTAACCGACCGCGGGCGTACGCGGTCGCCTCCTCGGATAGCCCCCCGCACCGAAGCGCCTGCTCAAATGCTCGCAGGGCCGGCCGCTTGTCGCGGTAGTACCGATCGTAGACCGTGGCGAGCGCGTAGTAGACCGGTCCCGGGTGCGGGGAGAAGTCCAAAGCCTTCTTCAGCACACGCACTGCCTCGGCGTAGTGACCGTCCCGCGCGAGACAGTTTCCCAGTTGCAGGTAGAGCTCACCCAGGTAATCCGGGACCGACAGGGTTAGCGCCGTCCTGAACCAGGTCACTGCGAGGGCCAAGCTGTCCATCCACCTGTAACAAAGACCGAGACCGTAAGCAGCCACGGGATTCGGTTTGGCCCGGAAAGACAGCCAGAAAGCTTCTTTCGCCTTTCGCGGCTTGCCGAGTTTGAAGTAGCAATTCCCAAGTCTCTGAAAGAGTTCGCCCGAGCTATCCCCCAGGGACTGGGCTTCGAGATACTCGACCACAGCCCCCTCCAGCAGATCCAGCTTCTGGAAAGCCTCCCCGCGCAAGCGATGCAACTTTCGGTGGCGCGGATTGAGCGCCAGCCCCCGGTCGATGGCCTTGAGTGCAACCCGCGGACTGTCGAGACGAACCAGCACCTGCCCGAGCCCCAGCCACACCGACGGGTCGGTTGAATCCAGGGCGGCGGCACGTCGGTACAGCTCGAGCGCCCGGTCCAAGCTGTCGAGGCGAGCAGCACAGCGAGCCTGCTGGATCAGGTAGGACGCGCGATCAGGGCAGAGCGCTCCCAGGCGACCGAAAACGCTCCAGGCCTGCAGCAACTTACCCTCGCGAAACAGCACTTCTCCCAACCGCTGCAGCACCAGAACGTTGGACGGTTCCCGCCTCAGGAGTTCGCGGAGGAGTTCCTCCGTGCGGCTTGGGTTGCCCAATTGCTCGTACGCCTCGGCGAGCGGCAGACCGATTCTCACATCCCCGGGCGCCAGCGAAAGCGCCCGCTCCAGTGCACCGACCGCGCGGACCAAGTCCGAACGCTTCGCGTAGGCCAACCCCAGGAGGAAAAACCGTTCGGATTCGGGCCACAACGTGTCCGGAGGGCTACCCCTTTCCAGCCAGTGGATGACAGAATCGACCTCGCCGCAGAAGAGCAAGCGGTACACGTCGTTGCGCTCCGTGGAGCGAGCGTCGCCCTCCGCTGTAGCCATCAGGGAGAGTAGCACGGCCAACCAGGTCACGGATCTCGCAGTCTTCACGCCTATCCCCGTGCTCGTCGCCACACCGGCTCAAGGGTTGACCGGCGAATCGGCTTTCCCCGGCCCAACTACTCCTTCGATTTGAAGATGACCGGAATGGCCACCCACACTCCCACTGGTTTGTCGCGCTGGAGGGCGGGTTTCCACTTCACGCTTCGCACAGCCTCAACAGCCATCTCGTCGCACGGGTCCCCCAGTCCTTTGAGGATCCTCACGTTCTCAACATCACCTTGCGGGTTGACGTAGACGTGCACGATCACTCGCCCTTTGCACGGAAGGTCCTCCTTCGGGATTTTGGACTGGATCGCTTCGAACCCGCCGATAGGTTCGGGCGGATAGTCGTAGGCAACGAAAGCAGGTCTTTCAGCCGCTGATGGCTGCTTTCCCTTCTTCCGCTCGGGGATTCCGGCAAGCCTGAACACCACCGGCACAGCCACGCTAACTTTCACTGGCTTTCCCTCGCGCATGGCGGGCTGCCACTTGATGGCACGGAGGGCCGCTACTGCAGCGCTGTCACAATCGGCCCGAAGCGACTTGATGATGCGAGTTCCCACCAGTCGCCCCTTCTCGTCCACCGTCACGTACACGATCACCCGACCTTGAATGGTGTCGCGCCTCGCCGCTTCGGGATATTTCAGCTCGCGCTGGATCGCTGCGAACCCACCCATAGGTTGAGGGGGTACGTCGTACGGCGCCACCTTTTCTTTTTCCACCTGGACCTCCCAGCGCGGCGGCGCGGGCTTCGCCTTCGCGAGGGCTTTCTCCAGTCGTCTCCGCCTCTGCTCTTCTTTTTCGGGCGGGTAGAAGTGAGCGATTCCCACGGTGATCACATTTTCCTGACCCGGAACCTGAACCCGTGGCTTCATCCCGGCAACCTTCTCTTCACCGAACGCTTCCGCGGCAAGTCTTCTGAGTTCAACCCAGAATCCGTCTTTCTCGAGCGGTATCATCCGGTCCGTCTCGGGCGCGAGCCCCCGGACGCGCTCGATGAGTTTCGCCGCACGCTCCAGGTCCTCCGGACCCTCGAGGATCTGGACTAGCGGCGTAGCCGCCACGAAAATGGCCTCGTCCGGCATTCCCACTGGCCACGGCGGGGGCGGGTACAGATCGCCCAGAATCACCGTCCGGTTGGGCTTGGTCATGACTGACGTTCGGAAGATCGTTTTCCTTTGCTCAAAAATGTCGGCCAGCATTTCCAGGTTCACAAATGCATTCTCGGAGGACGGCCACCTCGGCGTCCTCACTAGAACCCTGATCTCGTCCTCGCCCACACGAATCCCAGTCTCCACGTCAGGGGACGCGAATCGTCTGGCCTCAGCGCTTCCGTCGGCGTAGTGCTTGAACACCTGCATCTGGGCATAGGCCCGCAACAGTTCGTAGTAGCCGAACCGGTAGGTATTCCTGAGGTTCTCGACCAGCTCTGAGGTGTTCCTGGCCATCTTGTCCAGCGTCATCACCGAGGTGTAGTAGAGTGGCCAGCGGTATCCGAGCATTTCGCCGTCCATCTTGGCGTGAAACACGTAGACCGCGCAGAAGACCACCTCAATTCGAGGCTCAAGCTGCGCCGCGGCACTCATCCTCGGCGCCGAGAAGAGCAACGCAGCCAGCGCGACCGCAACCCATCTTCGACAGTTCATCGCGATCACCTCCCTGTCAAGTCCACCTGGTGACACTGGTGCGCTTCAGGGTGGCCCGCCGGGGCCGTCGGACCTACTGCCTGCAGCGCCGGAATCCACTGAAACGACGGAGCCGGTCAGATTCCGCCACGGAACGTGGGTGCACCTCACTGCAGCCACACCGTGACCACAGAGTCGCTGGGGTTGAAGACGAAGACGCTGGCGGGCCTCCCTCCGATTTCGGCGTGCAGCACGGCAAACTCCGCCTCCGGCTCGGGTGCCTGAGCAACTTCCTCCGAAGACGGACGGAAAGCAAACCACACAGCCAGAAGCAGCGCGGCGGCCGCGGGCCAGACCAGTAGAATCCTTCGCCGAGCACGGCGTAGCCGCCTCTCCACTGCTGGCCAGACGGTTTCGGCGGCAGGCACCTCTTCCTCCGAAAGCAGACGCAATCCCCGCCGAACGCGGCGCAGGAGCTCCAAGCGCTCGCGACACTTCGGACATGACTCCAGGTGCGATTGCACCCGGTCGGCCTCCGACGACTCCAGCTCACCCCAGACAAAACCGATCAGCTCCTCGTCGTCGAGGTGCCTGTTGCGCTCTTCCACTGCTGTCCCTCCTCAAGCTGGCCAATCAGATCCGCGAGCCGACGCCGCGCCCGAAGAAGCAGGACGCGAGCAGCTCCCTCGTTGATGCCCAGCATTTCCGCCGTCTCTCGGCTCGAGAATCCCTCGATGTCCCTCAGTACGATCACCGTGCGGTACCGCTCCGGTAGAAGCCGCAGGGCTTCTCGCACGAGGGATCGGAGGTCAAAGTCCGGATTCGGCTCGGCCCTCTCCGTTCCCGTCAGTGGTAGTATTGCAGCTCGTCGCCGCCGACGGCGCTCATCCGTGCACACGTTGGTGAGGATGCGGAAGAACCACGGGCCAAAACGTCCACGCAGGCTACTCAGCCGCTTCAACGCGCGGTAGAACGACTCCTGAACCGCGTCGCGAGCGTCGTCGTTGGAACCGAGCAGGTGGTAGGCGACACGGAACGCACTCCTCTCGTAGCGGCGCACGAGGAGTTCCCGAGCGTCGCGGTCGCCCGCCACGCTAAGCCGGACCAGCTCCTCCTCCGGCAGGCTTTCCAGCGACTCATCCATTCCGTTCCGAAAGACGGTCAAGCTGCCCAAACGTTACACCGCCAGCAAGCTACGGAAGAAAAGAGTGAGGTTCAAGGGGGCAAGCCTCAGCGTTTCCACCGGGAGACCCAAGAGGCTGAGCGGAGAAGAGCGAGACGCGCAGAGAGAAGAGAACTCAAGGGCGTTCGGAGCACAAGCCCGAACGATCCCCGGGAAGCGCAGGACAACTCTTCCCTTCGCGCCGAAGCTCCCAGGACGCTGCTCACTTCTCCGCAGGTCCGGGTGGGGTAGGGCGGCTTTGCGGCTCCGCGTTTTTGCGAGAGTCACGTTCCCTCACGCAGAGCACGCCGAGACCCAGAGAAACAAGCTCTGGGCAAGACACCAGGCCGTGAAGCAGAGATAGGCAACCACCCGTAGGAGAAAAAGGGCGACGTTCAGAGCCTGAGCCCGAAGACTTCCGGGAAGCCCATGCGGACTTGTCCGGTCCCATCAAAACCCTCAGTACCGTAGGGGCATTCCCCTACCCACCAACGCCACAAGAAGCCAGCACGTGAGGTTCGAGGGTCCCTATTCGAGTGGGACCCGCCCGTTCGCCCGCAACTCTGGGCGGGGTGGAGGTGGCTCTGCACCTCTGCGACTCTGCGCGATTGTCATTACCTCTCGCAGAGCACGCGGAGTGTGTATGTTTGAATGCAAAAAAGGCCTCGCTCTTGTCGGAGTTTGTTGTAG
>CAYXFI010000169.1:0-8178 GCA_964464205.1 uncultured Cytophagia bacterium | reverse complement strand
CTGCTCACCCGAATAGGGTTGAAATTTTGTACAGCTTTTCGTAAATCAAAGTGCGGACGGAATCTCGGGGCGGTTGGAATGCAGTTACAGCAGGGAGGCAGGAATGGACTACCGCGTGATCGAAGAGCTGGTCATCCAGAATTCGTCAAAAATCGTGCTGGTGGTGTTGGATGGTGTCGGCGGTCTCGCGGCGCCGGGGAAGATCGGAACCGAGCTCCACGTCGCGCGGACCCCGAACCTGAATCTACTGGCGCGTCGGGGGAGCTGCGGCCTGATGGATCCCATCATGCCGGGGGTGACCCCGGGGAGCGGCCCGGCGCACTTCTCCCTGTTCGGCTACGATCCCGTGGAGAACAACATCGGTCGCGGCGTGCTGGAAGCCGCGGGCATCGGAATGGAACTCACGCCGGACGACGTCGCCGTCCGGATCAATTTCTGCACGATTGGCAAAGACGGGAAGATCGTCGATCGCAGAGCCGGTCGTATTCCGACGCAGGAGTGCGAGAGGCTGTGCGACAAGCTGCAGAAGTCGGTGGATCTGGGCGACGAGGCCGAGTTCATCATCCGGCCGGTGAAGGAACACCGGGCGATGATTCTGCTGAGGGGGAAGGGACTCTCGGGCGACCTGCTGGACACCGACCCCCAGCAGGTGGGTGTGGAGCCATTGCCCCCTCAGGCCGCCGTGGATTCGGAAGAAGCTCGGCGCACGGTGGCACTGGTGGAGAAACTCGTGAAGCAGGTCCGCGAAATCCTGGCGGATGAACCCAAGGCGAATTTCATTCTGCTCCGGGGCTTTGCCAAGAGCCGTCATTATCGAACTCTGTCGGAGCGTTTCAAACTGCGCGGCTACGCCATCGCCAACTACCCGATGTACCGCGGCGTGGCCAAACTCATCGGCATGGAGCTGCATCCCGTCACTCCCGACGTGAAGACGGAATTTGAAGCCCTGCGCGAGAACTACGACCGGTACGACTTCTTCTTCCTTCACGTCAAGTACACCGATTCGCGCGGCGAAGACGGAGACTTCGACGCCAAAGTTCAAGTCATCGAGGAGGTCGATTCCTACCTGCCGATGGTCACGGCGCTGAATCCCGATGTGGTGGTCGTGACCGGCGACCACTCTACCCCGGCTCTACTCAAGTCGCACAGCTGGCATCCGGTGCCGGTGGTGCTCGCTTCGCCGACGGCGCGGATGGATGACGTGGAACGCTTCGATGAGGTCAGCTGCGCCAAAGGAATCTTGGGTCGATTCCCCGCAGTTGAATTGATGGCGCTCATGCTCGCGCACGCCCAGCGCCTGAAGAAATTCGGCGCTTGAGGCGCGGTTGAGGGCTTCTCGAAGGAGGATCGGGCCCGGCGCGTCATTGCGGCGGATGTACTCTCCCGTGTGGCCCAAAAGCATCGGGAGGGGCTGGAACGTTTTCCCGGTGGCCTCTTGATGTCCGGGTCCCGGCTGAGCGAGCCGTGCCCGGCGTGGGGCGAAGCGGACCATTTCGCTCCCGGACTGAACGGCCGGGGGTGAATTGTTGCGGCTCCGTCTGCGGGGCGGCGGCCGCCGACCAACCGATGAGGGGCGAAGATGAAATTCATCGCGACGCTGGACGACATTCGCAGCGGCAAGCTTACGGACGTGTACTTCGAACGGACGCGGCGCATTCTGGAAGCTGAGGGTATTCATCGGAATGTCGCCGCCGAGTTCGTGGTGAAGTCCTTTCCCGAAGGGCGAAGCTGGGGCGTGTTCGCGGGGTTGGAGAGCGCTCTGCAGTTGCTGGAGGGTTTGCCCGTGAATGCCTGGGCGATGGAGGAGGGCACCCTCTTCCAGCCCCATGAACCCACGTTGCTGATCGAAGGGGACTACCTCAGCTTCGGCGTGTACGAAACGGCCATCCTGGGTTTCCTTTGCCAGGCTTCGGGGGTGGCTACCAAGGCAGCCCGGTGCCGTAAGGCGGCCGGCGACAGATTGATTGCCAGCTTCGGTGCGCGGCGCATGCACCCGGCACTGGCGCCGATGATCGACCGCAACGCTTTCATCGGGGGATGCGATGGGGTGGCCGTGGTGCTGAGTGCAGAGCTGCTCGGACTGCGGGCCACCGGCACGATTCCCCACGCACTGGTGCTGATCATGGGCGACGTGGTGAAGGCCACGGAGGCGTTCCACCGCGTGATCGAGCCGGATGTGCCCCGGGTGGCGCTCGTGGATACCTTCGGTGACGAGAAGTTCGAAGCGCTGCGGGCGGCCGAAGCTCTGGGCGAAGCCCTCTACGCGGTTCGGCTGGACACGCCCGGCAGCCGACGGGGAGACTTTCTGGCCATCCTGCGTGAGGTGCGGTGGGAACTGGACCTGCGCGGCTACCGCCACGTCAAGATTTTCGTTTCCGGCGGCATCGACGAGTACAAGATCCTTCAACTCAACGAGGTGGCCGACGCCTACGGCGTGGGCACGTCGATCAGCAACGCGCCGGTGCTGGACTTCGCGATGGACATCGTAGAGATCGAAGGCCAGCCGGTGGCCAAGCGGGGCAAACCGTCGGGCCGCAAGCAGGTGTGGCGCTGCCCCCGGTGTGGGGCCCGGAAGATCCTGCCGTGGAACGCGGACCCCGGGCGCTGCGAATGCGGGACGGAGTTCGAAGCCCTGCTCAAGCCGCTGCTGCGGGAAGGAAAGCTTGTCTGGGATCTGCCAGATGTGCGGCAGATCCGCGCCCGGGTGCTGGAGCAGCTTCGTGAGGTGGAGCTTGAACCCCCGTCTTGAGGTGAGTCGAGGCGATGGCGTGCGGAACGGACGAAAGGTTCTACGAAACGCTGGAACACACGGGGGACGTGGGTATCCGCGTGTGGGCGGATACGAAAGAAGGGCTCTTCGAGAACGCGGGTCGGGCGATGTTTTGCATCCTGCTGGGGGATTTGAGCAGGGTGAGGCCTCGGTTTCGACGGGCCATCACCGTGCGAGGCAACACCCTGGACGAGCTGATGGTGAATTGGCTGTCAGAGCTGAATTTCAACTTCTGCACCGAGAACGAGATCTACAGCGAGTTCAAGGTTTCGGAGCTTCAGGATCAGTGCCTCCGCGCGGAGGTCCGCGGAGAACGCTACAACCCGGACCTTCACGAAGCTCGGCTCGAAATCAAAGCCGTCACGTTTCATCAGATCTACGTGGGCCCCAGGCAGGACGGCCCTGGCTGGGAGGCTCGCGTCATTTTCGACATCTGAAGGGACCTCGAGGAGCTGGTTTCCGTTCGTAGACGGGAGCCCGTCTGGACGCAACTGAGCCGCTCGAAGACGGAGACGTGTGCGAGGCCAGTTTGCCTCAACCCGAGGAGGTGATTCGCATGGCCGGACCCAAGCTGCGAAAAGTGACCGACTACCTGTGGGAGATTCCGCGCGAAGGCAAAATGCGCGTGCCCGGCCGGATCTACGCGACCGAGGACATGCTTCCGGACGTGACCAAGGACAATGCCCACGTGCAAGTGGCAAACGTAGCCACTCTGCCGGGCATTGTGAAGTACTCCATGGCCATGCCCGACATCCACTGGGGCTACGGATTCCCCATCGGTGGCGTGGCGGCCTTCGATGTGGAGGACGGGATCATCTCTCCCGGCGGTGTGGGCTACGACATCAACTGCGGCGTTCGTCTGCTGCGTACGGATCTGAAACGCGACGAGATCGAGGACAAGATCCGCGACGTGGTCGGTGCTTTGTTTCACCACATCCCGAGCGGTGTGGGGTCCAAGGGGGCCTTCAAGTTGAGCAACAGAGAACTGGAGGCCGTGTTGGTGGAGGGGGCGCATTGGGCCGTCCGCAACGGATTCGGTAGTGAGGAGGACCTGGAACACATCGAGGAGTCGGGGCGGCTGGACGGCGCGGATCCAACCTTCGTGAGCCCCAGGGCGATGGAACGGGGGCGGCCGCAACTTGGGACGCTCGGGAGCGGCAATCATTTCGTCGAAGTGGGCTACGTGGAAGAGCTCTACGACGAGAAACTGGCCGAGCGCCTGGGGCTCTTCGAAGGGCAAGTCACCATGATCGTCCACACCGGTTCGCGCGGCTTCGGTCATCAGGTGTGCGACGATTACATCCGGGTGATGCTGAAGGCCAGCGCGAAGTACGGGATCGACCTGCCGGACAAGCAGCTCTGTTGTGCCCCCGTGCAGTCGGAAGAGGGCAAGCAGTACTACGCGGCCATGGCTTGTGCGGTGAACTTCGCCTTCGCCAATCGCCAGATGATCACGCACTGGGCGCGGGAGGCTTTTGTGAAGGCCCTCGGTCTTTCCCACTCGCAGGTGAACATGCAGGTGGTGTACGAGGTGGCGCACAACATCGCCAAGCTGGAGCGCCACCGGGTCAATGGGCAGGAGAAGACGCTGTGCGTGCACCGCAAGGGGGCCACCCGCGCTTTTGGTCCCGGTCATCCCGCCGTGCCGGAAGCCTACCGGGACGTGGGTCAGCCGGTGCTGATTCCGGGCGACATGGGCCGCTACTCCTACGTGCTGGTTGGCACGGAGAAGGCGATGGACGAGACCTTCGGTTCCACCTGCCACGGCGCGGGCCGGGTGATGAGCCGCCACCAGGCGACCAAAGTAGCGCGGGGACGCGCCCTCACGAAAGAGCTCGAGCAGCGCGGTGTCTTTGTGATGGCAAGCAGCAAGGCCACGATCGCCGAGGAGATGCCGGAGGCCTACAAAGACGTGTCGCGCGTGGTGGAAGCAGTGGCGCTGGCAGGGATCTCCGTGATGGTGGCCAAGCTTCGGCCGCTGGGCGTCGTTAAAGGCTGAAAGCCGTCCCGTGTGAGTAAGGAACCCGGCCCCGGGTGACGGCAGGCGGTTCCGGTCTCGGAGATCTGTCAGAAATCTGAGGGTTGTGCGGGCCCAGCCCGGATCGGTCGGTGAGGCCGGCTGGGGAACGCGGCCGGGAATCGGGGGGATTTGACGGCGGGCATTCCGCCCGCTCTACGACCGTGTGGCCGGGGGCTGTACCAGAGCGATTCCGGTGGCTCTTGCGTTCGACTTGGCTGGGAAAATGGACAGCGTGCGGCGGGGTCGCGTCGTCGGTCCCGCCTGAAGGATGATTGGTGGTGGGGATCAATTCGGCTTTCGGGAGGGAGGCACGATGACGCGCGAGGAGGCCAAGAAGCGGCTTGAGGAACTACGCGAGCTGATCAACTACCACAATTACCGCTACTACGTCCTCGATAGTCCCGAAATCCCCGATGCCGAGTACGACCGTCTCTTCCGCGAACTTCTGGAGCTCGAACGGCAATTCCCCGATCTGGTGACTCCCGACTCGCCCAGCCAGCGCGTGGGCGCTCCTCCGCTGGAGGAGTTCGAGACGGTGGCGCATACCATCCCGATGCTCAGTCTCGACAACGCCTTTTCAGCGGAGGAAATGCGCGATTTCGACGATCGCTGCCGCCGCTTGTTGGGCTTGTCGGGGCTGCTGGAATACGTGGCCGAGCCGAAGCTCGACGGTCTGGCGGTGGAGCTCGTCTACGAGAACGGAGTTCTCGCGGTCGGCTCCACCCGCGGCGACGGGTTCACCGGCGAAAACGTGACGCAGAACCTGAGGACGATCAAGTCGATCCCCCTGCGCCTCATCACCCGCGAGCTGCCGGCGCCCGAGCGACTGGAAGTCCGCGGAGAAGTGATCATGAATCTCGAGGATTTTCGCAAGCTCAACGAGCAACGGGAGCGCAACGGGGAACCCCCCTTTGCCAATCCTCGCAATGCCGCGGCGGGTTCGGTGCGCCAGCTCGATCCGTCGGTGACGGCCTCGCGGCCGCTGGACATCTACTGCTATGGCTACGGGCAGATCATTGGCCCCACCTTCGGGACGCACCTCGAAGTGCTGGAGGCGTTCCGCAAATGGGGGCTCAAGGTGAATCCCCACGTGCAGCTGTGTCGGGGGATTGAAGAGGTGGAGGAGTACTACCACCGCATGGCCGAGCTGCGGGAGGAGCTGCCGTACGAGATCGACGGCGTGGTGGTGAAGGTGAACCGACTGGACTACCAGCGGCGACTCGGCGAGAAAACGCGCAGCCCGCGGTGGGCCATTGCCTGGAAGTTTGCCGCCCGACAGGAGATGACGCAGGTGGAAGATATCGTTGCGCAGGTGGGGCGTACGGGGGTCCTCACTCCCGTGGCCATCCTGAAACCGGTGCGCGTCAGCGGGGTGGTGGTCAGTCGGGCCACCCTGCACAACCAGGACGAGATCGATCGACTCGACGTACGCATCGGGGACTGGGTGGTGGTGCAGCGTGCGGGGGACGTGATCCCCGAGATTGTGTCGGTGGTCAAATCCAAACGCACGGGGAAGGAAAGGCCCTACCACCTTCCGGATCGCTGTCCCGTGTGCGGGGCGAAGGTGGAGCGACTGGAGGGTGAGGTGGCGCACCGCTGCACCAACGCCTCGTGTCCGGCGCAGCTCAAGGAACGCATCAAGCATTTCGCCTCGAAGAGGGCGATGGACATCGACGGGCTGGGAGAGAAGCTCATCGACCAGCTCGTGGACAAGGGGCTCGTGAAAGACGTGGCCGATCTTTACTACCTGAGGAAGGAAGACCTGCTCAAACTCGAGCGGATGGCGGACAAATCGGCCCAGAACATCCTGGACGCCATCGAGGCGAGCAAGGATCGCAGCCCGGATCGCGTGCTCTACGCCCTGGGCATCCGCTACGTGGGCGAGCACATGGCACGCGTTTTGATGAACCATTTCGGTAGTTTCGAGGCTCTCCGGAGGGCGACGTACGACGACCTGATCGCCATCCCCGAAGTGGGCCCGGCGGTGGCCCAGGCGGTTGTTTCGTTCTTCCAGCAGCCAGCGAATCTCGAGCTTCTCGACCGACTGGCCAAAGCGGGGGTCAAACTGGAGCGGAAGCCTGAGGAGGCTGAAGCCGGTCCCAGACCCTTCGAGGGCAAGACGTTCGTGTTCACCGGCGCTCTCCAATCCATGACTCGCGATGAGGCGCAAGAACTGGTGGAACGCCTCGGCGGTCGGGCCGCCTCGTCGGTGAGCCGGAAGACGGACTACGTCGTGGTCGGGGAAAATCCCGGCTCCAAAGCGCAGAGGGCGCGCGAGCTTGGCATTCCGATGATCTCCGAGGAAGAATTCCGTCGCATGGCCGGACTGGACTGAGAGCGGGAGAGTACGTGCAAGCAGGAGGAGGGCACGTGAGGCGACGCAGGCAAAGCTGGTTGTGGGCGGTGATCCCGGCAGCGCTTGCGGCCGGGCTGTTGGTTGGGTGCGCCACCACTGGGATCAACAAGGGGGACATCAACCTGATCTCCGTGCAGCAGGAGATCGAGATGGGGCGTCAGTTCGCGCGTGAGATCGCGCAGACGTATCCCATCCTGGATGACCCGGTGGTGACGGCGTACTTCCAGCGACTGGGCGAGCGAATTGCCCGGGTGTCGGACTGGCCGGACTTGCAGTACCACTTTCAGGTGGTGAACACCGCGGACGTGAACGCTTTCGCCATCCCGGGTGGCTGGGTGTACGTCCATCGTGGGCTGATCGAACGGGCCGACAACCTGAGCGAGGTCGCCTGTGTGATGGCCCACGAGATCGGCCACGTGGTGGCCAGACACGGCACCGAGACTCTCACCAAACAGTACGGTCTGGCCATCATCACCCAGCTGGTGCTCGGCGAGAATCCCAAGCTGTGGCAGAAGATCGTGGCTGACCTGTTCACTACAGCGGGAATTCTCGCCTACAGCCGCAAGCAGGAGTTCGAGGCGGATGAGCTCGGCGTTCGTTACGCCTACCGCGCCGGATTCGACCCGAATGGAATGGTGACGTTCTTCGAGAAACTGCTCGAGATGCAGAAGAGGGAGCCCGGTTTGCTGGAGGTGTGGTTCAGCACGCATCCACCCACACGGGAGCGCATCGAACGGGCGAAAGCGAATATCGCCAAGCTGCCTCCCAAACCGGGACTGAGGAAGGACGAGCCGGCGTTTGCCAAGATTCAGCGCCGCCTGCGCGGGTTGCCCGAAACGGGCACCCTCAAAGAAATGGAGAAGGGCAAGTGAGGGGGGATTCCCACGGGGCTGGAAGAGTGATTGTTGCAAGCGTGGATTGGGTCCCGGATCGGTACTGGGAGGAGAGAGTTGAGGCTTCGGACACGAGAGAAGGAGGGCTGACATGGCGAACGACGAAGACAAAGGCGGTTTCCTCCGGGGATTTCTGATC
>CAYXFI010000168.1:0-8226 GCA_964464205.1 uncultured Cytophagia bacterium | reverse complement strand
TGCAGAGCACCGCGAAGCAGCTCGGAGCTGACCTAGTCGGCAGCACCCGGCTCGATCGGGTGAAACGGCCGATCTACCTGACCGATCAAGAGCTTGGGGGTTTGACATACGCCATCAGCCTCGCCGTTCGACTGTCGCAGGCGGTGCTGGACGGATTGACTGACGGGCCCAACCTCCTCTACAAATGGCACTACCGCCAGGCCAACATTCAGCTGGACAAGATCGCCTTTCTTCTCTCCAACGCCATTCAGGAGCGCGGCTACCGCGCACTTCCCATCGCAGCAAGCCAGGTGATCGACTGGCGCAAGCAAATCGGACATCTCAGTCACCGTCACGTGGCCGAGGCCGCCGGGCTCGGCTGGATTGGACGTAACAACTTGCTCGTCACCCCGCAATTCGGGGCCCAGGTGAGGTTGGTCACCGTGCTTACTTCGATGCCTCTGCCTCAAGGCACTCCCCTCCCCTTCGGCTGCGGAGAATGCCGCGCCTGCATTCCAGCCTGTCCCGTTCAGGCACTCGGCGACAAACCCGAGGACTGGAACTACGAAGCGTGCTTCGCGCTACTCGACCACTTCGCCAAGAAACGAAACATGAACCTGCACATCTGCGGCCTCTGCGTGAAGCCGTGCTTCGGACCGGTCAAGCTGCGATGAGCTGAGCGGGAGGAGCCCGGCGCGTGCCGGATCGCCGCGCGCGGTTCCCGCAACTGGTCTCTGGAAACCGAGGGAGCGCAGAATCGTGACTCGCGAACTGGAGCGCTTTCTGGACTATCTCAGGGTCGAGCGAAACCTTTCGCGAAACACGGTGGAAGCCTACGAACGCGACCTTCGCAAGTACCTCAACTTCTTGGAAAAACGCCGGGTGAGTTCCTTCGAGCAAATCGATCCCGAGATGATCCTGGGATTCGTTTCCCACCTGCGTAGGGCCGGTCTGGCGAGCTCGTCGGCCTCCCGGAGTCTGTCGGCCGTTCGCACCTTTCATCGCTTTCTGGTCGCGGAGGGACTCGCAGAGCGCGATCCGGGCGAAAACGTGCGTCTGCCAAAGCGCGAGCGCCGACTGCCTACGGTGCTGGAAGTGCACGAAGTGGAACGCTTGCTTCAGCAACCGGATCTGTCGGAGCCGATCGGGCTACGTGACCGGGCCATCCTGGAGTTCCTCTACGCAACGGGCGTACGGGTGTCAGAGCTAGCCAGCATACGTTTCCACGACCTGTTCTTCGACGACGGATTCGTGCGCGTGTTCGGCAAAGGTTCGAAGGAGCGACTCGTGCCCATTGGCGAAGAGGCAATTCATTGGACCAATCGCTACCTGAGGGAGGTACGTCCGCTTCACGCAAAACCGAGGATCTCCGGCGACGTGGTGTTCCTCGGGGCGAGCGGCAAACCGATTTCGCGCGTGATCGTGTGGAAACTCGTGCGTCTGTACGCGGTGAAGGCGGGGATCCGCAAGCCAATCGGTCCACACACGCTGCGCCATTCCTTCGCCACGCACCTGATTCAGGGAGGAGCTGATCTCAGGGCCGTGCAGGAGATGCTCGGTCACGCCGACATTTCCACGACCCAGATCTACACCCACTTGGACCGCGAGTACTTGAAAGAGGTGCATCGGCACTTTCATCCACGTGAGAAGTACGGCGATGGTTAGCATCCCAGGCACCTCTTCCTCGCCGCCGGACGGCTGGCTTGACCCCGACGCGATCCGGGCGCGACTGATCACCCGGTGGATCGGGCACCAGGTCTACGCTTTCGATTCCATCGGATCCACTAACCAGGTGGCTTGGCGCCTGGCCCTCGAAGGCTACCCGGAAGGCACGCTCGTGATCGCCGAAGAGCAAAGGCGCGGTCGGGGTCGGCTGGGCCGAAGCTGGCACTCACCCAAAGGACTGGGCCTGTGGTTCTCGGTGGTGCTGCGTCCGCGCGGGCACGCTCGGTACGCCTGGCTCCTTCCGCTGGCTATGAGTCTCCCGGTAAGTCAGGCGCTCAGGCAGCTCTACGGGCTCGAAGCCAAAGTCAAGTGGCCTAACGATGTGCTGGTCTCTGGCCGGAAGATAGCGGGGGTGCTCGTCGAGGGCAGTGTTTCCAGCGAGAAGTTTCAGACTGCCGTGGTGGGAATCGGCATCAACGTGAACCAGCTTGATGACCACTTCCCGCCGGAACTACGAGATCGCGTCACGAGCGTCCGCCGTGAGCTGGGCCAAGCCGTGTCGCGGCTGGAGCTGCTGGCTCAAGTGCTGCTCGAAATGGAACGAATCTACTCGCAACTCGTGCGGGACGAAGACCCGGTGCTCGAGCAGTGGCGGCGTTCCTGCGCTCATCTGGGGGCACGCGTGCGCGTGACGGGGAGTTTCGGCAAAAGACAGGGAATCTTCCTGGACGTGGGCAGCGACGGGGCCATTCTGCTACGGGACAGCACAGGGCGTACCGAGGGCGTACATCCGGTGGACCTATTCCTGCTGGAGGAGTGAGTATGCTGCTTGCAATCGACGTGGGAAACACTCACGTTGTGGTAGGTGTATTTGACGACGCGAAACTCGTCGGTCGGTGGCGATTCGCCAGCGGGGTCTCGCGCACGGAGGATGAGTTCTGGGCCCTCATCCGATCTCTCAGTCAGGACGACGGAGTCGACCTCCGCAGGGTGAAGCGCGCCGCCATCTCTTCGGTGGTGCCAAACCTGACATCGGTGGTCGAGAAGATGCTCCAGCGCTACCTCGATCTCGAACCCCTGGTGATCACGGCCGCGCTGGAGTTCGGCATGCCCATTCTGTACGAAGACCCCCTGGCCGTCGGGGCTGACCGCCTGTGCAACGCCGTGGCAGGCTACCAGCAGTTTGGGGGACCCTTGGTCGTGATCGATTTCGGCACCGCGACGACCTTGGACGTGGTGACGGAGAGGGGCGAGTATCTCGGGGGGATCATTTGCACCGGACTGGAGACGAGCGCTTACCTGTTGCATCGGTACGCGGCCAAATTGCCCAAGGTGGAGCTCGCCTTCCCGGCCGAGTTGATCGGCCGAAGCACCGAAAACGCCATCCGCAGTGGCCTCATGTGGGGAGCGGTGGAGATGGTCGACGGATTGGTCCGGCGCCTCAAGGCTGAGCTGGGCGGCAGCACGCGCACCGTGGCCACGGGGGGGTTGGCGCGGGTGATTGTGCCCAAACTTCGGGAGGTCGATTCCATCGAGCCGAACCTGACTCTGCACGGCATCCGGCTGATCTGCGACAGGGTTGGGTGGGGAACTGTCGGGGGATAGCACCGATCGGTCATTCAGAACGTGCGGCCAAGCCGGACGCGCGGCAACGTGTCCCTCTACTCTCCATGTTCGATCAGGTGCTTCAACTTGCAGAGGGAGTGGTTCCACACCACGTCGTGGGCGAAACTGGGGAAGAACCAGCGGAATACCTTCCAGAAGATCTGCTCGAACGCCGTCCGTCCCTTGGGAAAGTTGAATCCCACGTAGATCGACAGCGTGTAGCAACCCGGCCCTTTCCGGTCCAGATCGAACAGGAGGAGTCCGCCCCGGGCGAAGCCGTCTCTGACGCGATACACCAGCCTACGCCGCGACAGTACCCGAACCAATTCGACGTGAAAGCTCAATCGCCGCACTGGCAGCTTGTAGCGCACGACGCTCCCAACCTCGTTGGCACGGCCCTTCACCCTGCGGACCTCCACGAACCGCGGCCGGAAGAAGCGTCGATCCGGATCGCCGAACCTCCCGAGCTCCCTCAGAATACGCGCCGGGGTCGAGCGGATGCGAATGGAGTACATTCGCTCCACGTCGGGCACCGAGCCGACGCCGAACTCCTCCAGAATCGGCACGATGTCCGCCTTCTTCGCCACGAAATCCTCGCGGTGGAGCCCTGTGGGGAACCGCCCAAAGCCGTCCCACTTCAGCCCGAATAGTGCCTCGGTGAGCACATTGCGGATCGTGATGAGTACCCCACCGACCAGGATCCGGTACACTGCGGCCGGATGAAACATCGAGGCCAAGATCCGCCGGTAGCTGTCGTCGCCGCTGGCGATTTTCCAGAGAATGTGGGCGAGTCGTCGCTGGTGCTCCGGCCTGCTCTTGCGCTCGGTGAGAACGGCCTGGTACACGATTCGGCTGAGTGTACGATTACCGAACGCGAGGCGATTGAAGAAGAAGACGATCTGTCCGAACCGGTTGTCCCGACGCAGCTCCTCCACCACTGGCACGTAGCCTTCCTCGAGGCTGTGACGGTCCACGCCCAGCTGAAGCACAGTGTCGGCCAGAGCGCGTGCCGTCAGGTACGCCGAGTAGATGCCGTCCTTGTACAGACGGGCCACGAACAGATCGCCCAACGCGGCCACACGGTGCCCCACGTAGTTCCTCGCTGCACCAATGGGGATGAGGGGCTCGCACAGGCAGCCGAGGGGCAAATCGAGGCCCCCGGGCAGAATCCTGCCGATGTGTGGAAGAGCGAGGAACCGCTTCACGATCGCCACTGCCCCAGCCGGGACCGCCCGATCGACGCTCTTCCCGATCAGAACAAGTGTGAGATACTCGCGCTTGGGAATGAGCGACGACAGTTCGATCTTGAGTTCCCGCGAACCGTACTCGGCGAAAAAGGCGTCGCCGACCAGCGTCCCCAGGGATCCAGGGGCTATTCTCAGCTCCGCCACCAGGGTCCGCCGGACGCGGGGCGGCCGTTACCGCGGCAGGACCTTCCACGGCCCCTGTGGAAATGACGCTCCGTCCGATGCGCCCGGGGCAGGGCCGTTCACCCCGGTCGCAATGGCGACGAAATCGGCCCGCAGTGAGCGGGTGGCGGAGCCCTCCTCCGTGACCGTGCAATACGTAACCTGGATTCCTCCGGCGGGTGTGTGCCGAAGCTCGGTGACCGTCCCCGGCACGAGAGCAGCCCCCTCCCGGACGGCCATTTCGAGCAGAAACTCGTCCAACCCGCGGCTGCCGCCTCTGCGCCCCTCCGGACGCGAACCGCGAAATACAGCGCACATCCTCCGATCGTCGGGCACCTTCAGTTCGATGTTCTTCCACTCGCCCTGGATGGTGAGGGTGCGAATCCGCGCCTGCACGACTTCTGGCGGCAATTGCAACCCCTCGGCGCGAAGGACGTCGGCCAGACGCGGCGAGATTCCTCCAGCACAACCCTTGCATCCGCACAGGTGCACCGAGCTGGACCCCAGCGATGATCTGGCCGCGAGGGGCTTCCTCTCGAGCAGAAACACCCGGATGCGGCGCCGGTGCCGCCTCGCTTCCCTCAACAGGCGCAGTGCAAAGAAGCTCCCAGCCGGGCCCCCGCCCACGACGACGACGGCGGCGCCGTCCCGCAGGATTTCCCCTCTGCGGATTTCCGTTCGTCGATCTGCCATCCTGCCGCCGAGTACCTCAGCTTTTTCCCTGAACTGGTTCAAGCACGGAGCGAAGGTGCGGCTGTGGGTGAATTCCTCCTCACCCCGGACCGAGTCACGCCACCCGCGGGGCCTTCCGGGAACGAGGCCTCATGGGCACGCGGGTCGGGCTCCACGATCGTCACCGCGTTCAGCTCGGCTGCTGCAACCCTCGGGCGAGAAGACTTCGGGGGGTCTTCGCAAAAGGTGGGGATGTGGGGATTTGCCCATCCGATCGGGAGCTTGTTGTCGATCCGTCCGGGTGGTCCCATCCCCTCCGTGCCTCGCTGCCCCCGCGCGAACCAAGCCCCCTGGGCTCCCGCGAGAATTTCGGCACGGAAGGACGGCGCCCGGTACCACGGCGTCGCAAGAGCCGCCCGGGCTCTCAACCGCCGGCTCGGGCCCTCGTTGTAGACGCACGCACGTGAGAGGCTTTCGCCCGCTCACTGGAGGAGCAAGACTTCTCCGGACAAAGGTTCCAGCTCCAGGGTCAGTCGCCCGTCTTTCGCGGCGATCTCCCCACCGGCGATCAGCCTCGCGTAGACCGCCCCGGGCCTTCCGGCGTTGAGCGCCACTTTCTGCCGCCGCTGCGAACGGTTCAACACCACGATCGCCTGTTCTTCGTCCAGCGCCCTTTCGAAAGCGAACAGGTCCCGCTCGTCGTCGGCCAGCAGCGTCCGGTAGCCTCCGCGCCGGAAAACCCGGTGCCGGTTGCGGAGGTGGATCAATCTTCGGTACCAGTGGTGAAGCTCCCGATCGAAGAACACGGGGTCACGCGGACGGGTGTGCCCGGGCAGCGGGTGGTGCGTTTCGTCCGCGAAGCTCATTTCGGGCCACACCATGGGCTTGCGATCGTCCGGATCGTCGGCGCCCCACATTCCGGCCTCATCGCCGTAGTAGATCATCGGCGACCCGACGTACGTCATCTGAAACAGCACCACAAGCCGGACCAATTGCCACTCGTCGTCACGAGGTTTCCGCACGTCGTACCTGGGGTTCCAGCGAGGGCTATTGTCCCGATCGAAATCGCGATCCGGGTTCACCACCATCGAAGCGAGGCGGTCCGTGTCGTGACTGTCGATCAGGTTCTGGAGCACGTGCAGTACACGCTCCAGGTAGCGCGCGCGGATCCCCGCAAGCCTCCGGTCGAACTCAGACGCGGTGATCTTCCGCTCCCGATTCACGAAATACGACACCACGGCTTGCGCCCACGCGTAGTTCATCACGGCCGTGAATCGGTCGCCGCGAAGCCAATCCGTAGCGTCCCCCCAAATCTCGCCGGTGGTGTAGGCCTCCGGATTGAGCGACCGCACGTACGAGCACCATTCTACCCAGAAATCCGGATCCACGTTTTCCGGTACGTCGAGTCGCCAGCCGTCCACCCCATCCGAGGGGTCGCCGTCGCCATTGGGGTCCATCCAGCGCCGAGTGATCGCAAAGATCAACTGCCGCGGCCCATCGACGATCCCG
Source organism: uncultured Cytophagia bacterium (assembly GCA_964464205.1). Classification (GTDB taxonomy): domain Bacteria; phylum Zhuqueibacterota; class Zhuqueibacteria; order Oleimicrobiales; family Geothermoviventaceae; genus Zestofontihabitans. Next base: position 1,387 of record CAYXFI010000168.1, on the reverse strand, counting down.
TGGTCGTCCTCGCGCCACTCCGGCAACGTGCGAACGCCCCACCAGCACGCGTAGTCGAATTCGTCCTGGGGCGTGTTCGGATCATCCCAGCGTTTGATCTCGAACCAGCTCGCGTAGGGGGACTCCGGTCCATTACGCCGCACATCTTGGAATGCCCAGAACGTATCTCCCACGTGATTGAACACGCCGTCGATGATCACGCGCATGCCCCGGGCGTGAGCCTCCTGAACCAGCGCCAGAAAAAGACTGTCCGCCGAGGTCCATCTCCACGTGGTGGGGTCGTCCGGCTTTTCGGCAGCCCAGATTTTCCGGTCCCTGTCTGGGGCCGGTCCGAAATTGTTGTCCACGTGCCGGTACATGCTCGCGTCGTACTTGTGCAGCGAAGGCGACTCGAAAATCGGATTCAGGTAGATGGCCCCCACACCGAGGCCTTCCAGGTAGTCGAGCTTTTCCAAAATACCCTGCAGATCGCCGCCGTACCGCCGATCGAACACGATGTTGTAGAACTTCTCGCTTCGTGCCCGTTCCCAGTCAGTCAGTTCGTACCAGTCCGCCGTCCACGAACTGATTCGCCAACCCGGGTAGTTGGTGATCCCGGCGTCGGCAGGCGTCGGGTCGTTCGACGGATCGCCATTGCGAAAGCGCTCCGGGAAGATCTGATACCACACGACGCCGGTGTACCAGGGTACCGATCGTTCCTCCGAGGCACTTCGGCCGTCGTAACCCACCGTCCCAAGAACGATCAAGCAACACAGAACCCCCGAAAACCTCCGGAGCAAACTCATCCCGACCTCCAGATCGAATCTTCGAGAGCTATCGATTCGCAAAACATACGTCGAACAATGCAGAAAAACAACTACGGAAACGCACAGGGTCTTGGGGCCTTCCCGAAGGCGAGAATGCGCTTCGCCTCAACGGCGGATGGCCTCAGTCGGGCTCGCAATCGTGGCGTGTCCCCGCGCCGGGTTTCGGCCGGGCGCACCGAGAGGAAAGCCTTCCCACGCTACCCGGAGATTTCGGTGCAGTCCCGGAGCTCGCCAACTCCCGTCAGCAGCCACACCGAGCTGCACTTCTGGGAGCCTTGTGAAAAAGCGCAGAGAAACCACAGAGGCACCGAGGGCACAGAGGCCGCGCAGAGAGCTGCGTGAACAGACGCGCCGTCCGTCTGCTACATACCGGCTTCGCAGGGGCGTGTAGCTTATGCCGCACACGAAAGGTTGGTGCAATTCGAATGAAATCCTCGTGTTACGTAAGTGCTCATTTCCCTGACCGGGATGGTCAGCATTGCGGCTCTCTCGTTGCTCAACAGCAGACCCCGTTGGTTCCCCCTCTGTGTTTCCTCTGTGTGCTTTGAGTCTCGGTGGTTCGGGCCTTTTTCACAAACCTT
>CAYXFI010000167.1:0-8240 GCA_964464205.1 uncultured Cytophagia bacterium | reverse complement strand
TGAGCCTTCTGGCCGCGGTGGTTCCGATGGTGGTGTACAACAAGATTGCTACGCCCGTCTACGAAGCGAGGGCCAAAATCGTTTTCGAGAACTACCCGAGCGGACAGACAATAGGTGTGGACATCCTCTCGCCCATTGCTCGGCAGAACTACATATCCAATCGGCTCGAAGAGATGCGGACACTGGCTTTCGTGCGGAAAGTGGCGGCGGCGCTTCCGGATTCGATCAGAAAGCGCATTCTGGCTACGACAGATTCGACGAAACTTCGGCACCCGCGCAGTTATCCCATCGGTTACATCCGCGCGCATTTGGATGCCAAGCTAAAGACCGGTACCGATGTGGTCATCGTGAGTTTCGAGTCCACGGATCGCTTTGTGGCGGCTGCGGTTGGCAACGCGGCTGTGGACGTTCTCCGCAGCAGCAACCTAGAGCAACGTCGTCGCGAGTATATGGCTCTACGGAGTTTTGCCGACGAACAGTTGGCCGTGGTGGAGCGACGTCTGCGTGACGCGGAGAACGCGCTGAAAAACTTCAAAGAGCGCGAAGGGATCGCCAGCCTGGACGGAGAAGCAACCGAGATCCTGGAGAGGACAACGCAGGCGGAGGTTCTGCTGAACAACATACGCTCGGAGATCAAGGCCAATCAGCGGCGTCTCGCTGTTTTGCGGCAGCAAATTGAAGCGGAAAAGCGGGATCTCCCTGAGACCGTGACGTCCATTACCACGCCAATCACGGAGAAACTGAAGCAGCGGCTGGTGGAACTCGAGACGACCTACGCCAAGCTGCAAGCGCAGAAGTACCCCGAGAATCACCCGAAGATGAAGGAAATCCGCGCCAGCATTGAGCAGACGAAGGCAAATCTCGTCGAAGAGACAATGAGGATTGTTCAGGACGAGAGGTTTGGCGGTCTGGTTGACCCCTTGGAACAGATTGGTGAGAATTTGAAGGCGTCGGTGGCTCTCGAGGTGGAAATCCAGGGTTTGCAGGCCCAGAGCGAGCAGCTGGTGAAGCTGATGAGGGGCTACGAAGAACGACTCCGCCGATTGCCTGAGCAGGAAGTGACTCTGGTTCGGTTGAAACGCGAGCTGGAAGTGAACAACAAGTTGTATGAGACCCTGTATGAGGAGAGGGAAAGGGCCCGGATTCGAGAGGCGGCCGAGATCGGGACAATGCGAATCATGGAGCGCGCGGTTGTACCTTCGGCGCCGGTGCGTCCCCGCAAGGTTTTGAACCTGCTCATCAGTCTCGTCGCGGGTTCCGTCATGGGATTGGGTTTGGCTATTGCCGTAGAGTACGTCTACGACAAGCCTGAGAGCCCTGAGGACCTGCAGTCCTTCACGGATGTACCCATCCTCGCTTCCATTCCGAAACTACAACGGGGAGCTCTGTGGACTGGAAACGGCAAGAAGACGGCGATCCTCGACAAAGACCGATTCTCTCGTGGGGCCAGGTCATCTCTCCACGATGCGTACGATCTTCTTTGGAGCTCGTTGACCTTCACGCTGGATGACAAGGCCAAGATCGTAATGGTGACCTCTTCCATCCCGGGGGAGGGCAAATCCACAGTGGCAGCGAACCTCGCGATGCTGTCCGCGAGGCGAGGTGTTGACACGATTCTGGTAGATGGTGACCTCCGCAAGCCTGTACTGCACAAGATCTTCGAAGTGCCTCGCCAACCCGGGCTGAACGAATTGCAAGCGGAGATACGGGGTATTCTGGCCGACCGGAAGATCGTGGGTCGGTACTTGGGCGGAGATGACCGTGCGGGAACGGACACCAGGCCGGTGGCGACTCCGGAGGGATTACAGGAGTTGGTACCCATCGTAGAGAGTTTCTTCAAGAGCACGCCATTCGAGAATCTGCGTTTCTTACCGTCAGGATCCTTGAACATTGATAGCACCGGCATCTGGTTCACCCACGAACTGGAGTTATTGCTGAATATTCTGCGTCTGTGCGCGGGTATGGTGATTCTCGACATGCCTCCCTGCCTAGGCCTGGCCGACGCGAACGTTGCTTCCCGGCATGTCGACGGTGTATTGTTTTGCGTAGCTGCCGGGGAGACGGAACGGCGAGCGATACAGAGAGCGCTTGCCAATTTGGATAAGATGCAGGCTGCGATGGTAGGGATTGTTCTCAATAAGGTTGACCAGATGCTGATGTATGGTGGAAGGAAATACTACAAGTATTACACCAGGTACTATTCTGATTCACGGGCTTGAACTCGAGCGGTAGTGAGATAGGGGTACATTGATCGCTCTCGCGATAGCAACGGCGTGAGGACTGCTTCGATGACAAACTTGAGCGGACGTAGGGTACTGGTAACGGGAGCTGGTGGTTTCATTGGAAGTCATTTGACCGAAGGGCTTGTTGAATCCGAGGCACGTGTTCGCGTTTTTCTCCGGTACAACTCCAGAAACGACCGTGGTCTGCTCGAGAAACTGCCTAAGGACCTCGTCGGAGATATCGAGGTCGTGTTCGGCGATCTCAAAGACCCGGCCGCTGTAAACCGCGCCGTGAAAGGGATTGAGATCGTCTTTCATCTTGGAGCCCTTATTGCCATACCGTACTCCTACCTCAACCCGATGGATTTTGTGCAGACCAACGTAGTGGGCACTTCGAACGTGCTGAACGCTTGCCTGGAGTACGGCGTGAAGCGGTTGATCTGTACCTCGACCAGCGAGGTCTACGGCACCCTGCGATATGCTCCAATGGACGAAAACCACCCGCTGGAAGCTCGATCACCCTATGCTGCAAGCAAGATTGGCGCTGATCAATTAGCGCTTAGTTACCACAGGGCTTTTGGTCTTCCGGTTGTGCTTGTCCGGCCGTTCAACACGTACGGGCCTCGGCAGTCGCTCCGGGCGGTGATGCCTACAGTAATTCTACAGGCCTTGCGGTCGGACGTGGTACAGCTTGGCGCCCTGCATCCGACGCGTGACTTCAACTACGTGACTGACATTGTTGATGGCTTCTTGCGGGCCGCTGAGGCGGAACGGATCGAGGGGGAGGTAATCAATCTCGGTACGGGTCGCGAGACATCGATTGCGGAGCTGTGTGGCATCGTCCAGGAGGTGTTGGGTAAGGACTTCCAAGTGAAGCAGGATGAGCGGAGACTTAGACCGGCCTCCAGTGAAGTGCAGCGACTGGTATGCGACGCGGGGAAGGCCAGGCTGCTGCTCGGCTGGGAACCGAGGACGACGCTGGACGAAGGTGTGGCTCGGACGGTTGCCTGGATTGAGCGATCCGTTGTCGCGCGCGATCCGAGTGCCTACTACGTCTAGTGGGTAATTTCAAAGTGAACCTAGGTCGTCTGGGTCCGGGGAACCAGGACTGAACCGAGAGTCGGATCAAGGGGATTGGATGATGCAAGCCGTTGTGATGGCGGGTGGAAGTGGTGTTCGTCTTTCTCCGTACACCTCCGTGATCCCGAAACCTCTTCTGCCCGTGGATGGCATGCCAATCATCGAGATAATAATCAAGCAACTGAAAAACCACGGATTCAACAGGATTTCGCTGGCGCTGGGACATCTTGCCGAGCTGATTAAGGTCTATCTTGGTGATGGCGCGAAGTACGGGGTTCGGCTGGAGTACTTCGTGGAAAAGGTGCCCCTCGGGACCATAGCGCCCCTTGCGCTCGTCCGGAATCCGGAGCCGTGCTTTCTGGTGATGAACGCAGATCTGTTGACGAACCTGAACTACGCCGATCTCATCGACTGCCACCGCAGCAATGACGCCATCGCAACCGTGGGCACCTATCAGCTCAAGGTACCCATCGACCTCGGGGTTGTGGAGACGAACGGTGACTCGGTAATTACGGGCATCCGGGAGAAGCCGAAAGTCTCTTTCAACGTGAGTATGGGAGTATACGCCTTCGACGCCCGGGTCCGCGAGTATCTGAGGGAAGATCAGCGGATGGATTTTCCCGAACTTGTGGAAACCTTGGTTCGCAACGGTGAAAAAGTCGTCTCGTACGTTTTCCGCGGCTACTGGCTGGACATCGGGAGGCATTCCGACTATGCCAAGGCGATCGAGGAATTTCGGTCGATGCGGAGGGAGCTGAACATCGATGACCCGCAATGATTGGGAAATCACACTCACCGATCTTCAGCTGGGCGCGGCCGAGACCGAGGCTGTTAAGAACGTGCTGAGCTCTGGTTGGTTGAGTCAGGGGCCGGTGATTGAGCGCTTCGAAGACGCGTTCGCTCGATTCGTTGGAGCCAGGTACGCTATTGCGGTCTCAAGTGGTACGGCGGCACTCCACCTTGCGTACCGAGCATTGGGTGTGGGTCCCGGTGACGAAGTGCTGTGCCCTTCGATGACTTTTGTCGCGACCGCAAGTGCTATTCTGTACTGCGGCGCCAGCCCCATTTTCCTGGAAATACAGGGGTTTTGCTGTCCCGTACCCGATCCGCGCGATCTGGAGGCGAAAATCACGGATCGGACCAAGTGTGTAGCGATCGTTGACTACGGCGGATACAGTTGGGACATAGAGGCCGTCTGTCGAGTAGCACACGCGGCGGGCTTGGCCGTAGTAGAGGATGCGGCCCACGCGCTGGGGGCGGAAAGGAATGGGCGCAAATTCGGCACCTTTGGCGACATTGGCTGTTTCAGCTTTTTTTCCAACAAGAACATGACCACAGGTGAAGGCGGCATGGTGGTCACTGACGATGAAGGCTACGCTGCGAAGATCCGCCTGCTACGCTCGCACGGAATGACCACGACAACGTGGGAACGGCATCGCAGCGGTCGGGCGCAATACGACGTGGTGGACATTGGCCACAACTACCGGATGGACGAAATGCGCGCGGCGTTGGGCCTGGTGCAACTGTCTAGACTAGCTGGCTACAACAGAACGCGACGTGAGCTCGCCAGTCGATACTGGGACAACCTTTCTTCAGTGGGTGGGCTGGATCTACCATTTCGTGGTGATATAGAGGGCAGCGCTTGCCACATCATGCCGGTGCTTTTGCCCCGGTGGACCCCGCGGGTAGATTTCGTACCCGTCATGCATGAGCATGGTATCCAGACGAGTCACCATTACCCCCCGGTCCACACCCTAAGTGTGTATCGACGGCTGTGCAGGCAAGAACTACCGATCACTGAGGCGTTCGCAGTTCGCGAGGTCACGCTGCCGCTGCATCCGTTCATGGATGTGCAGGATGTGGACCTTGTGTGCGAGCGATTGGAGCAGGTGCTCGAGGTACTACGGTGAGGAGTACCGATTCCACATGGTCAGTCGGTCTTCTCGGCTGGCTGGGTTGCGACAGTCGGCCCACAGTCTTGGTGGACAAAGCCGTCGCGGCGATAGCTTTGATTTTCCTCGCGCCCTTATTCGGTCTGATCGGGATATTGATCAAGCTAGAATCCCCAGGACCTGTGTTCTACCGACAGGCAAGGGTGGGCAAGGACGGTAGGCCCTTCCTGCTGTACAAGTTCCGCAAGATGCCGCACGGTCTGGACCGCGGGCCGAAAATCAGTCCACCGAATGACCTTCGGCTGACGCGCGTAGGGCGTCTTCTGGAACGTTTGAAACTGGATGAGCTACCCCAGTTACTGAATGTGCTGCGTGGCGAGATGCGGATCATTGGTCCACGGCCTGAGGTGCCGGAGATTGTGAAGTTGTATACTGAGCGTCAGCGAGAAGTGCTGAGAGCGTGGCCAGGCATAACTGGACCGAACCAGATCGTTTGGCGCAACGAGAAGGATTTGATCCCCCCGCATGTGGACGATGTGGAGTCCTACTACGTACAGCGCATACTGCCCCAGAAAATCGAAACGGATCTGCGTTACCTGGCAAATCGAAGCTGGCGCTCGGACCTAGTCTTGCTGGCACAGACCGTTTGGGTTACGCTGTTCGAGCCGTTCAAACCGAAGCACTTCCAGTCGAAGCTGAGCCTCCTGGCCCACATCGGAGCGGATGCGACCTTGCTGCTCGGCGCTGCTCTGCTCGTCCCGATCTTCAGCACCGGGGTTCAGACTGGTGCTGCTGCCATGACCCTGGCAAAGTTAGCCCTGGCTCTCGCAGGGCTTCACTTCTTGGGCTTCCTCGTCTTCGGGGTGTGCTGGCAGAGCTGGAAATTGGCGAGCAAAGCGGACCTATGGACACTCAGCAAGTCTCTCGGCATCACAACGGCTCTTTCGATTCTACCCGTTGTCTTCTGGTTCCCTGTGGGACCCGCACTACGCGTGCTTTTCCTGAGCTTCGTTTTTTCGCTCGTCATGGTGGGGGGCGGCAGGTTTGTGGTGTCTACTCACATTCAGCGGAAAAATGCAATGGCCCGCACGCGAGCTGCGGTACGGAATGTGGTGCTGTACGGCGTGAACGAGGAAAGCGAGCTCTTTTTGAGGCGGATCGAAAAAGGCCTTGTTCCGGGATATCGGGTTCTCGCCTTCCTGGACAACGATCCACGCAATCGAGGCCTGCGGATCCACAACGTACGTGTAGTGGGCAATGCGGCGGACCTGCGTCTGCTGCATGAGCTGAAAGGTGTGCACGCGGTATACGTCTTCGCTGGTGACGACGACGGGGGGATCAAACTGCTGAGGAAGCTGTGCAGCGAGCTGGGAATTGCATTTCACCGGGGTCCGGTGCCCATCACAGTCGAGGGACGGAGAGCGTCGGAGCAAAAGCTGCGACGATCGGATTCCCGGGCGGATCAGTTTGAAGAGGTTCAGAAGCCGGAGATCGTCGGATGAGGTACCCGTTGCTTGTCGCTGTTTCCCTGTTCCTTCTGGCGGGCGAGCTGAGTGCCCAGCAAGAGGATCTGCAGGCACTGATCAGGCAAGATCGACCCTCGCGCTACTACATCGGGAAGGAAGATGAACTGCTGATTCCACTGAATGTGCTGGGGTTCGTCGCGAAGCCGGGCCAGTATCTTGTGCCCAACAACACGGACATTATTAGTCTAATTGCCTACGCAGGCGGGTTTGTCGAGGGCGCGAAGCTCAATCGCATCAAGATTGTTCGAAGCTTCCACGAACCGAACGAGCCGGCTGTTCTTTGGGTGAACATGCAGAAGTACTTCGAGACAGCAGATCGTTCGCTGCTGCCGCAACTCAAACCCGACGACACGATCATCATCTCCGGCTCAAAAGCGTACACGTTCCGCAGGGTCGTCGATTTTCTCGGTCGTCTTGCTGTGCTTGCCCAAATCTACTTTTACATTACGGTCTCCCGGAGACGGTAGGGTGGCACGTTGCGATAGGTGGCTGTGGCAGCAGCGGGATGGCGACGAGATGAGTAGGGAGTATGAGCAGGACGAGCGTGCCGGTAGTCAGTGTTGGAATGCCTGTTTTCAATGGGGAGCAGTTTCTTCCTCAGGCCATAGAATCGATCTTGGGACAGACGTTCGCGAACTTAGAACTGGTTATCTCGGACAATGCCTCCACCGACGGCACTGAAGAAATCTGTCAGTCCTATGCGCGGACGGACAAGCGTGTGCGCTACTTTCGGAATTCGCGGAATCTGGGAGCAGCGTGGAACTACAATCGTGTGTTCCGGCTTTCCCGGGGTCGCTATTTCAAGTGGGCCGCGGCTGACGATGTCTGCAGTCTTCACTATCTCGAACGGTGTGTGCCCATCCTTGAAGCCAGCTCGGATATCGTCCTATGCTACGGTCGCACCCGCCTCATTGACGAGCATGGAAAAGTGCTCGGCGACTACGACGATCGGCTCGACCTCCGGGATGATTCTCCCGCCGGACGGTTCGTTGGCTTCCTGAGATCGGTCCGCGAGTGCAATGCAGTGTTCGGTGTGATTCGTCGCAGTGTTTTGGCCAGCACGTCTCTTATCGGTTCCTATGTTGGGTCAGATAGGTGTCTCCTCGGGGAATTGAGCCTCCGCGGGAAGTTCGTGGAGATTCCGGAGTACCTGTTCTATCGACGGGTGCACCCGAGGGCGTCGAGCTCCAACAAGTCCCTGGAGGCTCAGATGAGTTTCTTCGATCCACGAAAGCCTGTGAGTGTATTGCCTCCTCGTGTGCGTAGGTGGATCGAATTTGCCCGGGCTGCCAATCGTACTCACCTGAATGCCCGAAGCCGGGCCCGGATTTACATCGAACTCGTGCGCGAGTTGGTCTGGGGTAGGAGGAACTACTGGGCTGAGTTTCGGGAGACCTTGCATTACCTGAGTAGGCGATGAGCAGGCTTGTTTCTTGTGGTGCCCAGACGGAGACCTTGAAACTGGGAGGCAAGACGGGGCAAAGGGGTGAGACACGATGAAGGTGGCGATTCTCGCAGGA
>CAYXFI010000166.1:0-8304 GCA_964464205.1 uncultured Cytophagia bacterium | reverse complement strand
ACGGCGACTGGAATCCGGATTTCGACGACGTGCGTCTGGACGGGAAACCCGGCACCGGCGACACGGGGGAGGGGGACGGTGTTCCCACGCCCGGCTACGGCGACCTGCCCGGCGAACCGAACATCGACCAGGTGGATGTGGACGAGTCCGACCAGATCGGGCTCACCAGCTTCAAGTTCTACGAATACGGCGACGTGACCTACAGCAACGACGACCAGATGTGGGAGGTGTCGCGCCCTGGCTACTTCGATCTGGGCTCAAGGGTGCGCGCCGACTTCGACTACGTGTTCGCTTCGGGCTACTTTCCCCTGATGCCCAATCAGGAGGAATTCTTCTCGGTGGCGATGCTTTTTGGCTGGGATGAGACCGAGATCCTGTACAACAAGAGCATCGTCCAGAAGATCTACAACTCGAACTACAACTTCGCCGTGGCGCCGAGGAAGCCGAAACTTCGCGCCGTCCCGGGCGATGGAAAGGTGACGCTGTACTGGGATTCGGATGCTGAGTTGAGTTTCGATCGCTTTCTCCACGAGTACGACTTCGAGGGCTACAAGATCTACCGGGCCACGGCTCCCACATTCGAGGACGCGGGGACGATCACGGACGGCTACGGCTACGACCGTTTCAAAGTGCCGATCGCCGTGTTCGACAAAATCGACGGCGTGTACGGATTCTTCCCGCTCACGTTCGGCACCGGGGTGCAGTTCTACCTGGGCAGCGAAACGGGACTGACGCACACCTACGTGGACTCCCCGCTCGTCAACGGGATGCGCTACTATTACGCTGTGACCGCGTACGATCGCGGCAGTGTGGAGAATAACATCGGGCCGTCGGAGACGACCATTTTCATCAGCGTGGATCAGTCGGGCAACGTGCGGCTGGGGGAGAACGTGGCTGTCGTGACGCCGCGTCCGCCTTCCCTGGGGTACGTGCCGCCCGGCTTTGACATTGAGCCCCAGCCGGTGGGGGACCTTGTGACCAACGGGAAGGTCGCGGTCAGATTCCTGGAGCCGGAGAAGCTGGTGGACGGAGATGAGTACGAGATCCAGTTTCTGGATCGCTCGATGGATCATCGGGACAACGATCTGGACAGCCTGGTGGACGCCGAGGACCCGGACGAGTGGCTACCCACTCAGACCACGGGTTTCGTGCTTCGTAACCTGACGCGAGGGACGGCCTACGACACGGTCTGGTTCTACACCTACAGGAGTGAGGGTGACACCGTCGTCCTGGTGCGCAACCTCTACGACGACCGCGACGGCGATCCGCGCACCCTGACCCAGGTTCTCGGGGGGCTGGAGATCTTCGTGTACAATCCCTCGGGCGGCGTGGTGGACGATCCGGAACGGAACATCTACCACGGAATCCAGTGGAGCCGCAACATCGATCACGAGACCGCCTACAACCTGATCTTCGGTCCTTTCGATCTGAAAGGGTTCAAACCGGGGATCTTCTACCCGCGGCAGTACGTGATCGTGTTCTACGACGAACTGGTCACGTGGTCGGAGAAAATCGGCGTCCCGCTGGCTACTACGGGGAGGCTGATTCCGGTCCCCGCGAAGGAGGTGAACTACCGGATCTTCGACGCGGCCACCGGGGAGGAGGTGCCCTTTGCGGTGGTCGACGCCACCGTCGACCGGAATCTCGTGCAACCCGGCTTCTTCTCGGCGAAAGACAGAATCATCTTCTTCGAGCGGATGCCCAACGACTCCGTCGTGATCACCTTCAGCCTCCTGAACAATGACGTTCAGGACAGCGTGTTCATCAAGAACTACGGCCGGACGCTCGGCGCGGGCGACACGCTGCGCCTGTACCCGGACTTTCCGTTCACCGGCAACGTGCGCTACCGCTTCAAAGTACGGGGCGAGAAGGTGGACGTCGAGTACGCCCGCAGCAATCCGGATCGGATCAAAGTGGTGCCCAACCCGTACGTGGTGACGGCGATCTGGGAACCGCAGAATCCCTACACCTCCGGTCGAGGTCCACGCAAGGTCGAGTTCATTCATTTGCCGCCGCGGTGCACGATCCGCATCTACGCCGTGGACGGCACGCTCGTGAAGACGATTGAGCACGACAGCCCCCTGAGCGACGGGTCCGAGGCCTGGGACCTGATGACCGAGGACAACATGGACCTGGCCTACGGGGTCTACATCTACCACGTGGAGGCTCCCGGAATCGGCGAGCACGTTGGGCGTCTTCTGATCATCAAGTGATTCTCTTCGGTTCGGACGTTGGGTCAGCAAGTGCGCTGGATTCAGTTTCTCCGCAAGCGTGGATCGTCCGGATTTTGCCGGAGCTACTTCCGTGTGCGACGGCGACGGAGAGGCGTGGGACAGAACGGGAATGAAGCCTCAAAGCCATCCAACCGTCGCTGGGTTACCACGGGCCGCGCCACGGTGAAATCCGGCTTCCCCTGGTGCCTCGCTCTTCTGCTCGGCCTGTGGGGGTGCGGAGAACGTGAGCCAGTGGTCGCCGAATTCGGGCCGTACCGGATCACGCTGGCGGAGTTCCGGTTGGCGTATTTGAACGTGATCAAGCAGCCGAATACGTTCGACTCGCCCGAATTGAGAGAGCAATTCCTGGACGAGCTAATCCGGCGGCGCTTGCTCGCTGAGGAGGCCCGTCGGCTCGGGCTGGACCGGGACGAGCGGATCAGACTTCGAGTGGAGGCCTACCGGAACAAATGCCTGCGCGAGGCCCACTACAACAGCGTGATTCGACCCCGCGTGCGCGTGAACGAACGACAACTGCGCGAGGTGTTCCGGTTTCTGCGAGAGAAACGCAGGCTCAAGCACCTCTTCGCGGAGACCAGGAGCGGTGCCGACAGCCTCTACCATTTGCTACAGCAGGGCGTCCCATTCGATACCTTGGCGCGGCACGTGTTCCGGGACAGCCTGCTTGCCCATTCTGGCGGGGACCTGGGCTGGGTCACGTGGGATCAGCTCGACTACGACGTGGCCATGACTGCGTTTCGGCTGCCGCTCAACACGTTCTCAAAGCCCGTCAAGTCGCAGTACGGCTACCACATCCTGATGGTCACCGGGTACGAGACCACGCCCATCATCACGGAGACGGATTACCAGCAGCGCCGCGACAAGGTCCGCTACCTGCTCGAATTCAAGATCGGGGACAAGCTGGCAGCCGAGTACATCGAGAAGCTGATGGCCGGCAGGCGAATCCAGGTCAATCCGGGGCTGCTGAAGTTCGTCGGTGACCAGCTCGCGGCCACGATCCACCGAAAACCCACCCCGCTTGAGGAGCTGATGGGAAAAGGCCTGAAAGAAAGCGAGATTGGTCAGCTTGAGCTTTCGCTCTGGGACGTGCGAAACCAAACCCTGGCCACTCTCGACGGCGAGCCGATCACCGTCGGGCAGTTTATCTCCGCCCTGGCCTACGTGCCTCGCGATGCCATCCTCAGGGGGTACAAAACGGCACTGGATTTCGTGCTTCGCGATTTCGCCATCACCCGGGACGCGATTCGGATGGGGCTCGATCGCTCCGTGGAGGTGCGCAGAAAGGTCAGGCTCTACGAGGACTACCTGCTGAAGGTGAAAATGACCCGCAAGCTCGTTCGGGAGCTGAAGGTCAGCGACTCGGAGGTTCGCCACTTCTACCAGGCGCACAGGGAGGATCTCTACCGAAACCTGCCCTTCGACTCGGTGAAATCGGTGGTGCGGAAGCGGGTGCTCCAGGAAAAGCGGCTGAAGCTACTCCCGGAGCACGCGGCTCTCCTGACCCGCGGAATGACGGTTCGAAAGTATCCCGAGGTGATTCACCGGTTCTACCAGCGGGTGTACCGAAAAGAAGGGGTCGCGACCGATTGAAAGCGAGTTCCTTGCGAACGGTTGCTCACCGTTTGGACGGCGCGGTGGCCAGGCAGCGAGCTGGTGCGTTCAGCCTGGCGTTTCTTTTTGCGTGGTGGCTTGCTTTGCCGGGCCTGGCGCAGATCGACCGCCAGGCTACGTGGGAAACGAAGGTCCTGTACTACAATCTGGATCTGCTGAGCGAGGACTTCCTGCTCTTTGGACACCAGAACACGAACGTTCAGGGCCGCGGGTGGGTCGACTCCACTGGGGCTCTGGACACCTCGGACGTGAAGGCGGGGGTGGGTTCGTTTCCGGCAGTGTACGGGTTCGATTTTGGCGCCGGATGGGACACCTACCGCGCCCACGTGGAAAAGACGTTCTCGCGGGGCGGGGTCATCACGTACAGTTGGCACGCGCCCAATCCGGTGACCGGCGGGAGCTTCTACGACACGCGCGGAAATCCGATTCGAGAGATCGTTCCCGGAGGGTCGGTCAACGATCTCTACCGGAGCTGGCTGCGCGGGATTGCCGCGTACGCGAAGAGTTTGAAAGTCAACGGCGTTCTCGTGCCGATCCTGTTCCGGCCATTTCACGAGAACACGGGACACTGGTTCTGGTGGGGGGCCAATTACTGTACCCCCGAGGAATTCATCCGCGCCTGGCGGTACACCGTCCACTTTTTGAGGGACACCCTCGGAGTGCACAACTTTCTGTACGTGTACTCTCCCGACATCCGGTCGGCCATTTTGAACTACGAAGAACGCTACCCGGGGGATGACTACGTCGACGTGATCGGTTTCGACCTCTACGAACAGGACGACTACAGCGACCTGCTGGTGGAAGCCTGCCGTGCGGTCGTGCGGTTCGCCGAGGAGCGCGGAAAGATCGCTGCGATCACGGAAACCGGGGTCAGCGGAGGCCTGGCAAGTACCTCGGTTGAGGACTGGTTCACACGGGCTTTTCTCGACCCTCTGAAGGCCGATCCGGTCGCTCGCCGCATCTCCTGGGCCCTTTTCTGGACCAACAGCGCCAGATACTACTGGATTCCGCTGCCCGGCGACCCGCAGTTCCCTGCTTTTCAACGATTCTACGAGGACCCTTTCACAGTCTTTGAGGACGACCTGCCGGACATGTACACTCCGATCGTGGAGGACGGTACGGCGCCAGTGTTCACGCGGTACCCGGAGCGCGACTTCGTCTCCTTCGGGTCGGTGGTGACCATTGAGGTGTGGACCGACGAGCGCGCGTACCTGCGCTACAGCACGGTCGACCAGCCCTTCGGCGAAATGTCGAACGAGTTCCCCGAGGGGCAGGGAGGAGTACGTCACCGGGTGAGAATCGCCGCCGAGCACGGGTCCAGCTACACGTACTACGTTCGTGCGGCGGACGCCTTCGGCAACGCAACGGACACGTCGCTGGTGATCAGCTTTCGGGTGGACACGACCCTCGTCGCCGTGACATGGAAAGAACCGGGCTACGACGACTCGGAGTGGCCAGTGGGCAGAGCTCCTCTGGGCTACGGCCGGGACGCTGGCAATGCGACCGAGCTGGATTCCGCGAAAACGGTGTACTTCCGCGCCCGATTCACTCTGCCGGAGGAGGTGACGGGCCTCGGCGTGCTGGTTCGAGGTCACGACGGGACGGTGGTCTACGTCAACGGGGTAGAAGTGGGGAGGATCCAGATTCCGCCCGGCGCCGAAGTGGGCTACGAAACCGAAGCCACCTCCGATCGCCCGTACAGCAAGGTACTTGTGCTGGGGCAGGAAGCGCTGTCGCGCCTGTCGGCTGGTGAAAACCTGCTCGCCGTGGAAGTGCACAGCGCCCAGGGACCGGTGCGCGATGTCTCCTTCGACGCGCGCGTGTTCAACAACGACGGCATCTACCTGGACCTGGGCTCCGAGTGGAGGTACTTCGACGGCGGCCGCGAACCTCCCACGCAGGTGGCGCAGAAGCCGAGTGGGGTGTTGCGGCAACCCGGCTCCAAGTCCAGTGGTCGTGCGGCAACGGTCCTGCGCGGGTTCGCCGTGCGTCCGAACCCCTTGAACGCCAGCTCCCGGTTCGTCGTGCAGCTCAGCGCTCGCTCGGACCTGCGGATTGAGGTGTTCGATGTGCGCGGAAGAAGGGTCTGGACGTGGCAGGGTGAACGGGTGCCGCCGGGAATCCGGACGGTTCGGATGAGAAGGGCCTCCTTGCCCTCGGGCGTGTATCTGGCTCGCGCCGTGGCAGGGCGGGAGGTGCGGACGGCAAAATTCGTGGTGGTGAGGTAGTGTTCGGGCGGCGTGCCAGTGCTTTGGGAGTGCGGCGCCTCGGTGGGAGTTGCCGGCGCACTGCCCTAGCTTTCCTGCGCCTGAGTTAGCGCGCTCGGGCATTACGACCTGTTCCAGTCACTCTGGACGCCAACGCCGCGGAGAGCAAGAACGTGTTCCGGTTAACCGGCCTCGTGCTGTGTGCGTTTGTTCTGGGCCTCGCTTGCCGCAGGGCGAGCAATCCGGTGAGCCCGGAGAATTCCCGGTCGAACCTCGCTTGGCTGTGGGTGGAGGGGTCGCGGATTGTCGGCGAAAGCGGTGAGCCGGTGGCGCTGCACGGGGTCAACCGCTCGGGGCTGGAATACGATCGGCTGCGGGGCAACGGCATTTCCCGGGAGGAGATCGACTACATTTGCCAGAAATGGCGCGCCAACGTCATCCGGATCCCTTTCAACCAGGAATGGGTGCTCACGGACCGGACCTACGTCGAAAAGCTGGATCAGGTGATCGGCTGGGTGAAGGACAACGGTGCCTACGCGATCCTCGACCTGCAGTGGCGCGACACGGCGACCAAGATTCCGCCCATCCCGGACGCAAATGCGGTGCGAATGTGGAAACAGCTCGCGGAACGGTACCGTGACGAACCGGCCGTTCTGTACGACATCCACAACGAGGCGCACGACGTTGATTTTGCTTCGTGGCGCAAGAGGGCGATCGAGATCATCGAGGCGATTCGGGAAGTTCATCCGAAGGCGCTGATTCTCGTGAGCGGCATGAACTGGGCCTCCGATCTGCGGCCCTGGGCCTCCGCGCCGCTCCCCTACGACAACGTCGTGTACTCCGTGCACGTGTACCCCTGGATGGGCGGCCGTTCCAATTGGGAATCGAACTTCGGGCGTTTCGCCGACAAACTGCCAATCTTCTGCGGCGAATTCGGGGGTGGTGATCAGGATGTCGAGTGGGGACGAGAGTTGATCCGCTACCTGCACGAGAAAGGGATCGGCTGGTGCGCCTGGTCGTGGGTGGACAAGCCCTACCTGACGCAGCCGGAGGACCGACGTACGCCCACGGCGTTCGGGCAGCTTGTGTTCTCCTACCTGCAGCGGTACGCGCTGCTTGACTCTGCCAGCAATCGCATCCGGGATCTTCGCGTGCAGGGGATCACCTCGTCAGCGGCCACAATCACCTGGCAGACCGACTGGAAGTCGGATTCCCGCGTTCTGTACGGGACCAGCACCACGTACTCGGACAGCGTCGTGGCTCTGGCGCTTCTGAAGTATCACACGGTGAAGCTCACCGGACTGCAGGCGAACACTCTGTACCACTTCCGCGCGGTTTCGGTGGATGAGTTCGGTCTGAGGACGGCCAGCGGCGATACAGCCTTCCGCACCTCGGGACCCTGAAACGCGGCGCATCGGGCACGGCGCACCGACGGAGTGAGCGCGATGAAGCTCCACACAATCGACATTGCGATCATTTTCGCGTACGTCGTCGGCGTAGTCTGGATCGGATTCTACATTCGGAAACTGGCCAGGCGGGACATCGCCTCCTATTTTCTGGGCGGCAGACGGCTGCCCTGGTGGGTGCTGGGCCTGTCGAACGCCTCGTCGATGTTCGACATCACTGGCACGATGTGGCTGGTCACCATTCTTTTCGTCTACGGGCTCAAGGGGGCGTGGCTGCCCTGGTTGTGGCCCACCTTCAATCAGATTTTCCTGATGATTTACCTCGCGATCTGGATCCGTCGTTCGGGAGTGATCACCGGCGCAGAATGGCTCACCACGCGGTTCGGCAGGGGCCGCGGACTCGAGCTCTCCCGGCTGAGCATCGTGATTTTCGCGCTGGTTTCGGTGGTGGGTTTTCTGTCCTACGCCTATCAGGGAGTGGGGCGCTTCGCCAGCGTGATTCTTCCGTGGGATCTCTCGGCCAGGACGTACGGGATCGTGCTGATGGGGATCACGACGATCTACGTGGTGCTCGGCGGGATGTACAGCGTGGTGCTCACCGACGTGATCCAGTTCGTAATGCTCACAATCTCGTCGTTCATCGTCGGTTACCTCGCGATCAAGCAGATTTCGCCCGCGGACATCGCCGCGGTCACTCCGTCGGGGTGGAAAAGCCTGTTGTTCGGCTGGCGGCTGGATCTCGACTGGAGTAGTGTTCTACCCGCCGTGAACAACAAGATCGCCGCCGACGGCTACTCGCTTTTCGCCGTGATCTGGATGATGATCGTGTTCAAGGGAATCCTGGTC
>CAYXFI010000165.1:0-8332 GCA_964464205.1 uncultured Cytophagia bacterium | reverse complement strand
TAGGCATGGACTCGAAGGATCAATCGGCTCGACGATCTCTCCTGATGGGCCTCGTTCTGGCGATGATCGCCATTGGCATCCTCGCCCTCATGGTTGGCCCGGCGCTGCTCACAGCGCCCCCAGCCACGAAGCTCACCACTATCTACTACGCCGACAACATCTCCCCGGCGCACCAAGCGATCATCGACCGTTTCAATGAGCTCCATCGGGGCCGCATCCACGTCGTCACCGTCAACCTGCCTTTCACGAAATTCAGTACGAACGAGAGGAAGGAGCTTCTGGCCCGCGCCCTACGAGGCAAGAGCGATCGAATCGACGTCTTCACCGTGGACGTGATCTGGGTTCCTCGCTTCGCCAAATGGGGCGAGCCTCTCGACGCCTATTTCCCCGAGTCGGAGCGCAACCGTTTGCTCCCGTACGCCTTGACGTCCTGCTACTATCGGGGCCAGCTCATGGCTGTTCCCCTTTACATTGACGTGGGATTGATGTACTATCGACGTGATCTGCTACGCGCTCTTCCAGGCGGGACAGAATTCGAGAAGCGGGTTCGCAAATCGGTGACGTGGGAGGAATTCATCGATTTCTATCAGCGAAATTGGGCTTCAAAGGACCAGCCCTTCTACCTTTTTGCTGCGGACAACTTTGAAGGGTTGGTCTGCAGTCTCGTAGAGGTCATGATGAGTGGAGGCGACTCACTGGTGCAGAACGGCAGGATTGTTGTGAACTCTCCGGGCTGCCAAAGGGCGGTCCAGTTGCTAGTCGACCTGGTGAACCGCTACCGGATGACTCCTCGCCAGGTGCTCGCCTACGACGAGGTTCGCACCTACATGCACGCCCTCTCGCACGGAGCGCTGTTTTTCCGCGGTTGGCCCGGCTTCTTGTTTCACCAGCGGGAGACCATCGAACAAGTGACACCGATTTGTAACTTCGGCATGGCTCCTCTGCCCCACTTCTCCGGTGGGCGGCCGGCTTCGGTGTTCGGCGGCTGGAACCTGATGATCTCCAAGTTCTCCCGCAACAGAGAGGCAGCCCTCGCGCTCGTCCGCTTCATGCTTCGGGAAAAAAGCCAGAAAACGCTGTTCGATGTATCCGGCTACATTCCTGTCCTGAGATCGATCTACGAAGACAGCAGTTTCATCAGGAGCCGGCCCGACCTCGCTTTCTACCGAACGTTGATGCAAAACGGCGTGCACCGGCCCTACCTGGATCGTTACACGCAGATCTCGGACATTCTGTCTTACTACGTGAACCTGGCCATCCAGGGCTCCCTCAGCGCGAAAGAAGCCCTGGAGCAAGCGCAACGGGCCATTACATCGAATCATCTATTGGGTAACTGAAGGGGTCTGCCATGATTTGGCAGAAGCTGTCCGAAAAGGTGAGGCCCTACCACTTCGAACTCAAGCATCTGCTGGTGGTGCTGGCTGTGCTGGTATTTTTCCAGCTGCTGGTCTCTTTCATTCACAAGGTTTCCCTACAGCGATTCCTCGGGCGCACGCAGCAATGGTATCAGCAGGACTTCGCCGAGAAGCTGGCCAATCTCACGGCGACCTCCCTGGAGTTGCTGCTGGAGACCAGCCTCGAGACCCGGAATGCCCTTCGCGACGACTCCGCCGAAAAGATCGTGCAGGCGTTCAACATCATCTTGAGTCAACAGCTTCTGCAACACCACGTGCAGGACGTCTGCGTCTTGTTGGAACACGGCGGCCAGGTCTTCCCGGTGGACAACGGACAAGAACTCTTCGCAACGCTCATCGAGGGCAAGCCCCCCAGGGCCTCAGCGGATACAACGTACCGGAAGATCGTGCGGCTATTCAGGGCTCACTATTCTGACATAGCCCGTCGAGAACAGATTACCAGCGTTGTGGAGAAACCACGCACCATCCACGTGTTCGTCCCCTTCGTGCCGAAGGGCGAGCTCGCCGGTGCAGTGTACATGCGTTACGCACCCGATTTCAGCATTGTAACGAGCGGCATCCTCTCCAGTTACAGCGAAACGAGCCTGATCTTCACCGGAATCATTTTTTTCGGTCTTCTGGCTATGTTTTACATTTCGTCCTACACGCTAAGAGAGCGCGACGAAGCGATGCGATTGCTTTTTGAAGAGCGCGAGCGACAATTAAAAGAGAAAATCCACCACCAAAAAGAGGCCCTTTTTGCCAAGCGTATCTACCACACGCACCACAAGGCAGAAAAAGTGATGGGATTCATCAAAGAGGATCTGCGCCAGCTATCCCTTGCAAACATCGAGGAAGTGAAGTACCGTGTTTCCAAATACGCAAACTTCATCTCGCGCGTCATTTACGACATGAAGTCCTACGATCCGCCCATTCAGGCCATACGGGGCCCGATGTTCCGAACCGACGTGAACGAGGTGCTTCGATTCATCGTCGACAACATCTTCAAAAGGGTTTCGAGCAACCTCGGCTACTACCGCTTTGAGTTGGATCTTGATCCCGATTTGCCTGCCGTACACGTGAACGAGTTCGTAGTTTGGGAGGTCTTCGAACCACTCGTCCAGAACAGCATCGATCACGCCGGGGACGGCGAAATCACGATCCACATACGGACCGCCTACGATCCGGCAAAGAAGGAGTCGCGGGTGGTGATCGGCGACGACGGAGTGGGGATCCGTCCTGATCTGCTGGAGGAAGAAGGCGGGGTGAAACGGATCTTCCGCGAGAACGTGTCGACGAAGGATCTGGGACAGCAGTCGGGCTACGGCTGCTACATCGCCTACGAGATTGCCACCGAGCGGTGCGGATGGAAGATTGACGTGGAAAATCTGGAGCGTGGATGCCAGTTTGTGATCACGATTCCAAACGGCAACAAGTAGCTGCCAAGAACATGGAACACAGGCCGTGGCGCCGCCCCAAAACCACTGAAGCCAAGAGCTCCGCAGAAACTCACCCCTCGATGGCGAGCCCTTCGTCGCGACGAGGGAAAGTGAACCCCTTCTACGCGATTCCGGCGCACAACTGGGGCGGTCGTGGAGCTGTTGCACGAGCTTCAGCTCCACGGGAGCGGCGGCACGGATGAAAGGCCAGGCAAAGGGAGTGTAGACCGCCATGGCGCGGCACAGCATCCGAGTGATGGTCATCGAAGACGAAGAGTTCGACGTCCGCCGGATTCGGCGAACCCTGGAGCCGTTCGCCGATAGGATCCAGATCGTAGACGTGTTCGCCAACGGCCGTCTGGCCCTCGAACGACTGCGCGACAACCCGGCGGCCTACGACGTGGTGATCATGGATTTCCAGATCGCCGGCGGCCTCATGGGGGAGGCGCTCATTCGCAGGATCAAGGAGATTGATCCGACTCTGCAGGTGATCGTCGTGACCAAGATGACCATCAACCTGACCGACTACGAATTCGCCAATCGTCTCTTGGAGGCTGGCGCAACCTGGTACTGCACCAAGTACCCTGCGGACATCGACGATTTCATCTACCAGCCCACCGACTTCATTCTCAGCATCTTCAACGCCTACGAAAAGAAGAAGCTGGAGCAGGAGCGCCGCCGCTCCGCCATGAAGCTGGAGCGGAGCGTGGAAAGTATTCTTGCGGAAAAGGTGCTCATCGGCAAGTCTCCAGCGATAGAGCGCGTCCGCGATCAGATCCGCCAGTGCGCCGAGGTGGACACGAACGTCCTGATACGGGGCCCATCCGGGACGGGGAAGGAGCTCGTGGCCACCCAGATCCACTATCTGAGCCGGCGCCGCTTCGAGAATTTCGTGCCCATCAACTGCGGTAGTTTGCCGGAAAACCTGATCGAGAGCGAGCTCTTCGGCTACGAGAAGGGAGCCTTCACCGGGGCGCACAGCAGCAAACCGGGACTCTTCGAGGTGGCCCATCGAGGCACCGTCTTCCTGGATGAAATCACCGAGCTACCTCTTAGTGCGCAGTCGACCCTGCTGCGCGTCATTCAGGAGGGGGAAATCGACAAGCTCGGACGTACGCGCCGCGTGAGGGTGGACGTCCGCGTGATCGCAGCCACAAACCGCGAGCTCGAGCGGGAGGTGCAAGAAGGGCGTTTTCGGGAGGATCTTTACTACCGGCTGAACGTGCTAATGATCTACGTGCCGCCCCTCAGCGAGCGCCGGGAAGACATCCCGCTGCTGGTAGAACATTACCTGAACAAGTACAGCAACGAAATGGGGCGCCGGCCGCCGAGGCTGGAAAATTCAGCGGTGGAGGCCCTGCTGCAGTACTCGTGGCCGGGCAACGTGCGCCAGCTCCAGAACGTGGTACAGCGACTCCTGCTCTCCAGCCGAGATCCAATTGGAAAACGGGACGTAGATGAGGCTCTCGGGTTTCAGGCGGCTTTCGGTCAGCAGCCCAGCATGCAGGACTGGATTCGATCGTGGGGGGATGGCCGAATTCGCCCGTGGCGGGAGGCGGAACGAGAGTTTCTGCGCGAGTACTTCCGGTACGTTCGCAGCCAGACCCAATCCGATGCCGAAGCTGCACGGTTGCTGGGATTGGCACCGCCGAATTTCCATCGCATGTGCCGACAACTGGGGCTCAAGTAGGGCAGCTGTCCCACCTGCGCCGCACACTGGCAGAAGCGTCCCCGCCGATCCGCGGGGGAGATACCCAAGCGGTTGGTGGGTCGTTCGCGGTGAATCGTGTCGGCGCGGACGCCGCAACCGTCGCAACTTCGACTTGCCTCGTTCAAACTTGCCTCGGCCGCAACTTCGGGCCACCTACCCCGTCATAGTTCTACTACGTCTGTTTCCGTTTAACCCCGCCCAGAAGCGAAAGACGCTTTTTCGCCGCGGGGATCGCAGGCAGCTTTTCGCAGAGTTTTTCCCTGCGAAGAGAAGCCCGTCCTGCTGGCGCCTGGGAAGAGGGACTTTTCGCTTTCCGACTTGATTGTTTGGGCCCACGCTGCACCCAGCAGCAGAAAGCTCGGGCGCAAACCGTGCACAGTTCGACAGCCTTGCCCGACCGCGGAGGCTCATTCTTGACGTCGCCGAAGGGCCGCGCTCTTCCGCCCCCCCGTCCAAGACGGGTTGCGCTCTACCGGTGCGCGCCCTTTGCGCATCTCCCTCACCTGGCGTCGTCGGGCCCTGCGCGCCCGCGGTTTCTTGCACGTCTGCGAGGACGTTCGAACCGGAAACCATCCGCGAGTTTTGCGCTCCAAGTAACCGAGCTGACGTAGTAGGACTAGGCGCCGCGGTCTTCCCGACAGCCCGCCGACGAAAATGCAGGCATCATGGCCCTGCCCCCGTCTCGAATACGCACGAGAACGTGAGCGGCGCTTGTGCCGCCAGGGCTACGGCGCGGGCTCGGGCCGGGGTCGACCTCCAGATCCCGACCATCTTCCCCGTCCTGCGGACAGGAACGGCGAGACACGACGACACCACGGACCCCGCCTCCGGCTCAGTCCCCGGCTTGGCGGAACTCAGTCCCGCGGGACCAAGAGCTTGCCCTCCGATGGGGCCAGGTGATCCCGGCTGGGAGAAGCACGTCACGATGGGTCAGGTGGGGCAAGGCATCTCGGGCTGCACCGCGCCTGCTCGACTCCGAGTGGAAACCGCCGTGTCCTGGAAGGCGCTGGTGCGCCTTTCGACCGAGGCAGGAACCCTCCGGTGGACGTCCGGTAAGACCCCAAAGCCGGTTCCCGGACACCCCATGCGCCACTAACGATGGTAGTACACCACCGCAACACTCCACACTTCGGCCAACGCGGGGACCGGCGGGGGGCGCGAACCCTTCCGGACTGCTCCTGCCGGCGCTATCATCCTGATAATCAATCATTATCATTCTGATAATGCCGAAGGGTTTGTAACTTAGGTTGCTCGCTCCCTAACTAATTGACAATCAAGGCATTGCATGCAACCCGGTCTCTGAGGCCTGACTTTTGTAGACTTGAGCGGTGGAGCGAAGAGAGGAGCCGACATGAGGCTACGTACCTTCGTCGTCCTGGCAATAGGACTTCTCGGTCTTTCCCTGGCGCGTACACGTCCTGCTTTGGGATTCTTGCGAGCGCACGGGGATCAGATTGTCGAGAGTCGGACTGGGGAACCGGTGTTGCTGCGGGGCATCGGTCTCGGAGGCTGGCTGGTCCCCGAAGGATACATGCTCCACATGCCCGGTTACGGCTCCCCCACTTCCATCGCCAACATGATCGAGGAACTGATCGGGGCAGAAGCCACAGCCCGGTTCTTCGAACGCTACCGCGCAAACTACGTCGCCGAGGAGGACATTGCCAAGATTGCCGAATGGGGGTTCAACTGCATCCGTCTGCCATTCCATTACGCTGTGCTCACGCCGCCGGAGCAGCCGGGAGTATTTCTGGAGGAGGGATGGCAGATCTTCGACCGGATGGTGCAATGGTGCGAGAAGTACCAGCTTTACCTGATCTTCGACATGCACTGCGCGCCGGGGGGTCAGAACAAAGACAACATCAGCGACTCCGACGGCATCGAAGCACGCCTCTGGACCGACCCAGCTAACCAGGATCGAACGGTGGAAATTTGGCGCACGATCGCCGAACGCTACGCCGACGAGGAGTGGGTTGGCGGCTACGATCTTCTCAACGAACCGGTCCTACCTGCCGGTCACAGCACCTCCGAACTACGGTCGCTCTACATGCGGATCGCGCAGGCCATCCGCGAGGTCGATCCGAACCACCTGATCTTCATCGAAGGCAAATGGTATGCCACCGATTTCAGCAATCTGACCCCGCCTTTCGACGGAAACATGGCTTACAGCTTCCACAAGTACTGGAATGAGCCTACAAGGGCCACGATTCAGTATCTGCTCCAGATCCGCAAACGCTACCACGTGCCGCTTTGGCTGGGAGAGTCGGGTGAGAATTCCAATCCCTGGTTCGGGACGTGCGTGCGTCTCATGGAGGAGAACAACATCGGCTGGTGCTGGTGGACGCACAAGAAGATTCAGACGACCACCAGCCCCTACTCCGCGCCGCTCACCGAAGGGTATCAGCAGCTACTGAATTACTGGCGCGGGCAGGGGCCGCGTCCCGATGCGGATTTCGCCAAAACCGCCCTTCTGGACCAGGCCGAAAAACTCAAACTGGAATACTGCCAGTTCCTCCCGGACGTGGTTGATGCTTTACTTCGCAGCGATTTCACGCGCATTCCCCAACCCTACGCCGAGAACGTCTTGCCCGGCCGGCTGCTCGCCTGTGAGTACGACATGGGAAGCGAGGGCGTGGCGTATCACGACACGGACTACTGGAAAGTGCACGGACCTCAAAGCAATGAGTCATGGAATCGGGGCGGCAGATTCCGTAACGACGGGGTGGATGTGGAGCTCAGCGGCGATCGAGAAGGCAATGGTTACAGCGTCGGCTGGATCGAGACGGGCGAGTGGCTCAAATTCACCGTGCGAGTCGACATCGCCGGCGCCTACCGCACCCGACTGCGCGTGGCTTCCCCTCAGGGGACGGGAACTCTGCAGATCTTTCTGGACGACTCCGCCCTGACGCAACCGGTCGCGATCCGCGCGACGGGCGGCTGGAAGAATTGGGAGTACCAAGACGGCCCAGTGGTGGAGCTACCCGGCGGCACGCACACGCTGAAGATCTACTTCCCGACCGGCGGGTTCAATCTCAACTTCGTGGACTTTCAGGTTCAGGACACGAGCGTGGAGAGGACAGGTATGTACCACCGGCTACGGAGCGGTGTCTGGGTTGGACAGATCTACCCCAATCCCGCGACGGCCGAACTCAGACTGCCGGTGGTAGCCAACGCGGAGGCGGATCTGAAGATCCAGATCTTCGACGCGCGTGGAGGTCTGGTGAAAACCCTTTGCAGAAGCAGACTTGTGCCGGGAACAACGGAAGTCCTGTGGGACGGGAGCGGACCCAATCAGCGGCTCGTTCCGAGCGGTGTCTACCTGTGTGTGATCGAGAGCGGCGGACAACGGGTGGTGCAAAAGGTCACCGTGCTGCACTGAGAAAATTTGCTCCAGATTCTCCCGGGTCGGTCACCTGTGTGCCCGGCAAGGGCGCGCGGATGGGTCCACGGACCGTCCGAAACCCGTGGTCGGTGTTCATGCAGTACTTTGGCATGGGAAAGTCATTTGCACTACGACGGTTTCCTTTTGACTCTGCGGAGAAGTGTAAGTCGGATTTTCACTGCAGGGCCGCACAAGTCGCGGCGAGCTCCGAACAAGCTCGTTCCTTGGACAGACAAGCGTCTTCGCTCAGCACGTGAGGGCACGGACCTTCTGCCTTCCCATTTGATCCTGGACCCCGGCAGTACCCTGCGCCAGGAAGCTCGGGCGGAGCCGGTGCGGGGCCTGACAGCCATCCTCGATCGCGGAAGCACGCTTTGGGTGTCGGGGAGGGATAGTTGCGCTGGAGGGC
>CAYXFI010000164.1:0-8335 GCA_964464205.1 uncultured Cytophagia bacterium | reverse complement strand
TGCCCGGCTGAGGGGCCGACCCACCGAAGGCGAGTCCAAACGTCACCGGCTTCTGCGCCCACAGAGTCTTCCCACCGTACTTCACAGCGGACACATTCACAGCCGTGTACGAAAGCTCACCGGGCCGCTCCTCGGCGTAGATCAGATCCCCGTTGCACTCCCAAGGACCGAAGCGCACGCGGCCCGACTCGTACGTGTAGCGCGGCCTTCGGTTGTCCCGGGCCACATCCATCCGCAAGTCACGTTTGACCCCCACCAGGATCCTCCGCGCTCCGTCGGCGATCTCCACGCCGACCCCCGCCCCAGCGGGTTCCGAGGGTACGAAGCGGATCTTCTTCGCGAGTTCGGCCGGGTCCTGCCCAGCCTTGTGCGGGATCAGCACCGTGGTGAGCGCCACGTTCTGGCCCAGCTCGAAATGCTGAGAAGCGAACTGGTACACCACCTTTTCGTCCTGGTAGTAGCGTTTCTCGGTCTCCACGCCCTCCATCCGGAAGTGCCTGTCTGGAAACAGAATCAGCAGACGCTGATCCGTGGGCAGAGCGAGGTTTCGGAGCGAATCGTACACGGTGTCGTACCAGCCTTCACCCGAGGCCAGCACTTTCCGCGTGTGCCAGAGCGCCGCCGCCGTGAAGTACTCTTCCAGCTGGGCTTTGACGATGTCGAACACCAAGAAGAGCTCGGGCTGCTTCACGTACACCAGCACCCGGTCCCACTCGTAGCCCAGTTTGTCGTCCACCAGGCGGGTGCGGCTGTAGTCGAACTCCGGCAGTGTAAGGAAATCGATCTTGCGCGTCCGAACCTTGCGGTAGGCGCCGGAGTTGTGGAGGAAGTCCAACAGGGGCTGACGCGGGACTGCTCCGGACACACTCAGACGAGCCTCGCCCTCTTCCTGGCCCATCCAGATCTTCTCCTGTCGCACGCAAACGCGATTGTGGAAATAGTCCTGCCTGTAGGCGCCGTAGGGTCCGCTGGGCATGTAGTCCCGATAGCCACCGTCGTGCAGCAAAACACAACCGCCGGTCATGAGCAGCGCCACGCTGTTCTCGTCCGCGTGGCCGTGGGTGACCTTTTCCTCTTCGATGGGGATCGTATCGGTCAGGTAGTCCTTGAAGATAGTGCCGCTCTCGCCTTCGTCCCGGTAGTTCAGCAGAAGGTACGTGGACTCCGGTTCCCAGCCGTCGCGGAAGACGATCTTCTTGCCCTGCACGTCCTCCATCACTTCCTCGCTCAGCACCGATGGTGGCTTCGGTTCGATCTCGTCGGATGCCCAGCGGTAGCAATCAAGGAGCACGTAGCCAATGCCCGAAGACTTCCTCGGACTGTCGAACTTCACGAACCGACTGGCGATGGTCGATGCCGCCCACTTGAGCTCCGGATCATCGTAGACCGTGGCAGCAGCCTCAAAGAAGGCGAGAAACCGGTACCAGCTCGAATTGAAATAGGAGTCGCCCACGTCCGGAATCATGCCTTGCGGGCTCATGAGGTGTAGGTAGTACTTCGCGTAGTAGTACATTTCGGGCGTGCGAAAAAGCTCCCGGAGCCTTCCCACAGCATCGGCGTAGCTGAGGATGGAATACAACCAGATCCCGTTGTAATGCGTGGCATCTTCGATTTCCCAGTTGCCCCAGTTGTCGTCGGCGATGGCTTTGCAATACATCCGCCAGTATTTCGACCTCGGATGCTCGGGCAGCAACCGGGCGGCCAGCACGAGCGACTCGGCCCGGAGGATCCCGCGATTCATCGGCCCCCACTCCTGCGTGCGCAGGATGAAATCGGCCGTCTCGGCGACAATCCGGTCGATCTTCCTGCACTCCGAGGCCGAGAGCGCTCCCAGCCGCTTCAGGCGCTCGTACGCCCGGAGGTAGCGCATGCTGGCGAAGAAATTGGGAAGCGGCGGAAGCCCATCGCTGTATTCCACTCGTTTGCGTGCAGCACTCTCCGGGAAGTACTTGCGAAACTCACCCTGGGTCAGAAGAACTTTCTTGGCCCTCTCCGCGTAGGTTGGATTGCGCTCCAACTCGTACAGGTAGGCGTAGATCCCTGCCGTATCCAGAAACCAACCGGGATCCTGGTAGCCAAAGGGGCTGTTCGGATCCATTCGCGAACGCCAGACGTCCGCGAGAGAATCGTAGTGGTCCCAGACCCAATCGGCCGCTTCCCTCGCGTACTCGAGATACTTGCTCTTCGGGACGGGCTCGACAGCCCGGACCCCCGTACCCGCGAAAACCGACACAAGCAACGCCAGTCCCACGGACGCCGTCCAATACCGAAATCTGTCACCCATCTCAGCCTCCTCTAGGTCGTGCTTCACACTGCCAGATTCACCAGCACCGGCTAGGCGACTCCCGTGGGTTACGTCGGATTGCCAAAGTCACCGGGAACAACGCGCCGGATTTCCTCCAGCACTTGCGGGGTCAGGGGCGGCAGGTCTTCCACGGAGCAGTTCTCTTCCACCTGCTTGCGGTTCTTGGCGCCGGCGATGACCGTGCTCACGGCCGGCTGGGCGAGGCAGAAGAGGAGCGCAAGCTGCGCGAGGCTCACCCCGAGTTCTTGCGCGATCGGCCGCAGCCGCTCGACCAGCTCCACACCACGCCGCAACTTCTCACCCACCAGCCAGTTGGAACGGTGGTCGTCCGGAGGGAACGTAGTATCCGCGGTGAACTTGCCCGTGAGCAGGCCAGAAGAGAGAGGTACGCGACAGATGATCCCGACCCCGTGCGTCTCCGCCAGGGGGAAAAGCTCCCGTTCCGCGGCCCGATCCAGGATGTTGTAGAGCACCTGCAGAACCTGTGCCCCTCGCTCTTCGATGAGGAACCTGCCGTCCTCCAAGCGCTGGATCGAGGCGCCCCAGTAACGGATCTTCCGTTCGCGACGAAGATCCTCCAGCGTGGCGAAGACGGCGTCATCGCGCAGAGCCTCCGGCGTGGGCCCGTGGAGGAGGTACACATCCACCGTCTCTTTCTGCAGCCGTTCCAGGCTGGCTTCGCAGGCGCGTCGAATGTAGTCGGGCGCAAAGTTCTTCACGGGCGGCAACGGGTCACGCCGCTGGTTCCCGACTTTCGTGCACACGTACACCCCGTCCCAGCCCAGCTCGGAGAAGGTCTCTCCGATCAGGCGCTCGCTGTGACCGGCTCCGTAGGCATCGGCCGTGTCAATGAAGTTCACGCCCAGCTCGACAGCTCGCCGCAGCGCCGCCTTCGACTCAGCATCGCTGGCGCCGTGGTACCCAATGGCCACATCGCCGATGCGGAACCCACCGCCGATGGCCCAGGCCCCGAAACCGATCTCCGACACCTGCAAACCCGTCCGGCCCAGCCTCCGTCTTCTCACGGTCGTCTTCCCTCCCAACGTTTTCGTGACCCCACAGCCATTTCATCTCCGGGTTCACGTCCGCCGACGTCCGCCGCTCTCGCGCTCTTCACCCCCGTACAACAGCCGACGGTCCGGCCGACTCAAGCCCCCGCCGCTGCCGACGAAACGCGAGCCCCTTGCACTTCGGCGCAGCCGCAGGCTCACCCGCCCGAAAACCGGGGCACCGGCCGCACGACCTTCCGGTGGCCCTCTGGCGCCCACCCAAACCTCTCATCCGAGCACGCCCACGGGGCATCGAAGGCGCCAGCATGCTCTGCTCGAACGGGCCCGCTATTTCACGAGCACAGCGACTTCTTTGAACTCCGGCGTGCCAGCCACGTCGAGGAGCTCGAAAAGCACGCTCTCCGTGGTGGTCACCACCACACCCGATCTCCGCATCCGCTCCAGCGCAGTGTACCAGTCCAGTTTTCGTCTGGAGGAGACCGCGTCGGCGGGTACGTGTACTTGGTAGCCGTGGTGCAGCAGGTCAAGGGCCGTTTGCACCACGCACACGTGCGTCTCGATCCCGCAGAGGACGATCTGGAACAGGTCCCGGCGTTCGATTTCGCTCATCAGCGGTTCCACGGCGCAGCAACTGAAGTGTAGCTTCTCGTACGGACGGACCTCGCCCAAGAGGTCTCGCAGCGATTCGATGGTGGGGCCGAGGCCCTTCGGGTACTGCTCGGTCACCAGCACGGGTAGCGACAGGATCTGGAAGCCCCGAATCAGTTTCCGCGCGTTCTCTTCCACGCGCTCTTTCTGCCGCATCACCTGGTGAAGACGCTCCTGCACATCGATCACCAGCAACCCCGCGTGCTCGCGTCGAAGCAGCATGGGATGACGCTTGCGCTCTGCCACCGATCCACCTCCTTCCGGTACGAGAAACCTGACCGGTCGCCAAAAGCCGCGCCCGGAAAAGCCCAGCGCCGACCCGGTCCCTCCCGAGGCCCCGCTCAGCCGGGACTCTCACACGGTACAGTCGCCTGCCGGAAAGCGCCGGGGCCCACCCGCCCACAGCCTGCAGCGCTTCGCTCACTTCTCCCCAGGTGTCCCCCAGACCTCATCCGGACGGCGGCTGCTTCATCGCGGCCGGGAGTTCCGGGGCGGAGAGCGGAAACAATCGCTCGGCGTTCAAGCCCAGAATCTTCTCCTTGTCGGGGTCCGGGATGCGGGCTCCCAGCACCTGCCCCAACTTCCAGCGGGGATCGATGAACGGCATGTCCGTTCCGAACACGATCCGCTCGGCGCCGACCTGTGCCACCATCCATTCCAACATGCCGAACGGCCTGCGAGACGAGGCCAGCTCAAGGTACAGGTTTGACACTTTGCGTGCAACCTCCACCGATGCCCGCATCCCGCGCGCATCCCCGCCTGAATGCCCCAGCAGAATCTTCGCCCGCGGGTAGCTGCGCCCGATCTCCTCGAAGAGGCGCGGGTCATCCTCCGCCGACCCGAACCAGGTGTGCGAGAGGACCACCAGCTCGTGCTGGTTGGCAAATTCCCACATCGGCCGGTACTCTTCCGCCCCCACGTGGAAGCCGTGGGTGCTGGGAGCGATCTTGACACCCACGAAACGGGGGTTGCTCAGGCGCGTCTCGAGCTCAGCCATCGAGCGCTCCACGCCGAAGCCGGGGTTGTAAACGCAGTAGCCGAAGAAGCGACCCGGGTGATCTTCCGCAGCACGGGCGACCTGATCGTGACCTTCCTCGAGTTCCCCCGCCCACGCAGCGAAAGGTGCCGAAATGGCGGCACGGAAGCCGAGACGATTCATCTCGGCGAGCATCTGCTCGGCGCTGCCTCCCCCGTGGACCGGAAACTCCGCCAGGGACCCCATGTGGGTGTGGGCATCGATGATCAGCACATCGCGCGGCGGTTGCCCGGCGAGGAAACGCTGCCACAGCTCAGCGGCCATTTCCCCCTCCAGCCAGGATCCGCTCCAGATTCTTGCCGGCGATCGCCTCCCGGTCTTCCCACGGAACATCCAGCCACCGGACCGCGGCAACGGTGGAGGCCGGGTCGTACTCCGGCATGCCGGACCCAAACAGCAACCTCCCGGCCCCAAAGCGGCTCACCATGTCCTCGAGGCCGCGGAACGGCTGGTAGAACGAGATCTCCACGTAGAGATTCTCGTACCTCTCCAGCAGCGGGTACAGAAGCCGCGCGTCGCGGTACCAGGGTCGCAGGAGAACCAGCTTGAGGCGTGGGTGATCCCGGAGCACTTGGAGAAGATCCTCGTGGGAAATCTCGGTCGCCGCGATCAGCACGGGGTAGCCTGCCTGCTCGAGCGTGGCCAGCAGGTCGCCCGACCAGGGTTCCTCGAGCCGGTACCGGTGCAGCCCCGGACAGAGACGCACTGCCCGAGCACCGCCGTCCTGCAGGTACTCAATCAGCCCCGGGCCCCCCGGCATCTCGCCCGTGTGGTGCGGCAGGAGGACGAAGCACGGCAACAGCTCTTCCCGCTGCCTGCACAGTTCGGCGAGCCTCCGGTTCCCCTCCGACGGGCTCAGCTCCAGCGAGTGGGCGTGGACCACGAGAGCCCGCTCCACACCGCAACGAGCGAGCACTCTCAGCAGTTCGTCCGTTCCGAGCCGGGTCTCGGGCAACTGTTTCTGGCTTGAACCGACGCAGCAGTTGCAATCGAAAAATCGGAGCCGCACGGCAAATCGTCCTTCAGACCGGGTTGGGAATCTCGTGGAAGAGCACCTCCAAACCGAGCTCGTCCGCCAGGTGGTCGCCCAGAGCCCGTATCCCGAGCCGTTCCGTGGCGTAGTGCCCCGCCGCGATGAAGTGGATCCGGGCCTCGCGCACGAAGTTCAACGTGGGTTCCGCCGCCTCTCCGGTGATCATGAGGTCGGCGCCCGCTTCCACGGCCTGGGCCACGTACTTGCCGCCTCCTCCCGAGAGAATGGCGATCCGACGGATGATCTCCGGTCCCTCCGCGAAGACCAGCGGGCGGTTGCCAAAGCCTCCGTACAGCTCTTCCACTTTCGCCAGCACCTGCTCCAAACGCAGGCCTTCGTGCCTCCCAACCCAACCCACTTCCGCGAAGGGCGCCAGATCGGTTAGTCCAAGCGCCCTGGCCGCCACCCCGTTGTTCCCAAGCTCCGGGTGCCGATCCAGCGGGAGATGGTAGGCAATGAGGTTCAGATCGTGTTCCAGGAGGATCTTCAGTCGATTCCGGAAAAGACCCCGAACCCGGGGTTCCTGGCCCTGCCACAGCAGGCCGTGGTGCACCAGTACGGCGTCGGCCTCTTGTTCCACGGCGAACTGGAAGAGTTCGGCGCAGGCCGACACCCCGGTGACCACCCGTTTCACCTCCGGGCGCCCTTCCACCTGAAGCCCGTTGTAGCTGTAGTCCTGGATCTCCCCAGCTTGCAGCAGGTCGTCCAGGTAGCGGAGCAACTCGTCACGATCCACGTTCTTTCCCTCAATTCCCGAGGTCAGTTCGCAAGCCGGTCCCAACGATCCTTCCCGCGGTACTCCTCACGAAGCTTCTCGCGCCCTGCTTGGCCCGGGAGCCCACGCGCGCCGCCACGCCTTGCAGCAGCTCCCCCACCAACCCTGATTCCTCACGAAGGCCGCCGTCGGACGGTGGCAGGCCGACCGAAGCAGCGCCGCCCTCGAGCCAGAGGCAGGAGGGCCGCCCGACCGCAGCCCCGGGAGCGCGTACGGGTCCGGGGCCAGACAGCCGTTGAGCTCAGCGCCGCAACTCCGCCAGAGCCTCCTCGAGCACCAGCAAGGCCTTCTCCACCAGCGCCGGAGTGGCCTGCCGCCCCATGTGCCCCAGGCGGAAAACGAGACCAGCCAGGGGTCCGAGGGAACCGCCCACCACGAGGCCGCGCCGGCGCAGGGCCCGATCGAGCTCGTCCCACGCGATCCCCTCCGGCACCTTCACCGCCGTGACTGTGGGGGAGGCAATTTCCTCCGAGCGAGGGTAGAGTTCGAGGCCAAGTTGACGCACTCCTTCACGGCACCGTTCGGCGGTCACCCTGTGCCTTTGCCACACCGCCTCCAGGCCTTCGTCCAGCACGCGCTTCACCGCCCGGTTGAGTGCCGCCAGAGCGTGCCAGTTCGGCGTGTAAGGAAACCAGCGCTTGGTCAGGGCTTCTCGCCAGGGGGACAGGGCGTCGTACCCTTCGTAGCCGATTGCTTCAACCGCCTCCCACGCCTTCTCGCTCACCGTCACGATGGCCAGGTCCGGGAGTGCGGAAAGCGCCTTCTGCGTGCCGACCAGACACAGATCAATTCCCCAGTCGTCGACGAAGAGGGGGGCTCCGGCCGCGCTGGACACGGCGTCCACGTAGAAGAGCTGCACCCCGTGCCGGCGTACAATCTCACCGATCTCCCCAATCGGGTTCAGCGTTCCCGACGGGGTTTCGCAGTGGACGACGGTCACCATCTTGGGTTTGATCCGTCTCACCGCGTCTTCGACGCGGTTGGAATCAGCGGCTTCGTCGTACGAGAACCCGACGACTTCCACCGCGGCGCCCACGCTGGCAGCCATCTCGGCGATCCCGTAGCCGAACACTCCGGTGGCGACCGCAACCACCTTGTCGCCGGGGCGGAGGCAGCTCTTCAAACCAGCCCACAGACCGACCATCGCCTCGCCGCTCATCAGGGCGACGCGATTCCGGGTCCGCAGCAGCTCCTGGATGAGCTTCTCGGTCTCCTCGTACAGCTCGTAGTACTCCGGCTCGAGGTCCGCGCTTCCGTAGTTGGTGAGGTACGCCTGAAGCACCTCATCGGCCACGGAAGTCGGCCCCGGGACCATCGGGATCGGGTAGGTCTCCATCGTACCTCCACCGGATTGGACTGCGAAACGCGACTCTCCGCCCGATTCAAATCGCCAGCAACGTCCCGGGAAAGACGAGACAGGCGGACGTAACCATTCTAGTCCGCGCGGGATATCAACCGGCTGACGTCAGAGGTGCACCACACCAGCTCCCGCACTCGGGTAGCAAACCTCCGCCGCCGTCGGAAAACC
>CAYXFI010000163.1:0-8338 GCA_964464205.1 uncultured Cytophagia bacterium | reverse complement strand
CTGCGCCGCATGCTCCCCGAGGACCGTGCGCAACGCCTTGTGCAGGAGGTGTGTGGCCGTGTGGTTGCGCTCGGTGGCGCGGCGCCGCTCCGCGTCGATGCGGGCCAGCACGGTCTTGCCGATCCATTCACGCAGATCGGCACCCTCGGGAGCTTCCACGATGTGCAGAAAGTGCTCGCCGATCTTCTGGGTGTCCACCACGCGGAACTCAGTTCCGTCCACCACCAGCACCCCCACATCGCCCACCTGGCCGCCCGCCTCGGCGTAAAAGGGAGTACGGTCCAGGATCACCCGGTTGCCCACCACTTTCAGCACACGGGCCTCGGCTTCGTCCTGAGTGTACCCTACGAACTCCGTCGGGGGTACGTTCTTCGTCACCTCCTCCAGAGATTTGTCCACCGAGATCCCAAAGGCAGCAGCTTTCTGCGAGCGTTCGCGTTGCTCGGCCATCAGCTCGTTGAACCTCCCCTCGTCCACGGAGAGACCGCGTTCGCGAGCCATGAGCTGGGTGAGATCGAGGGGAAAGCCGTACGTATCGTGGAGCAGGAAAGCCACATCCCCAGGGAAGACCTTCTCGCCGCGTTCGAGCACCTCGCGGGCCTTCTCTTCGAAGATCTCAAGCCCACGATCCAGGGTTCGCCCAAAACTCTCCTCTTCGGACTGGATCACCCGCTCGATGACCGAGCGTCGCTCTACGAGCTCAGGATAGGCTTCGCCCATCACGTGGATGAGGGGCTCTACGAGCCGGTAGATGAAAGGCTCATGCATCCCCAGAACCCTGCCGAACCTGGCCGCGCGCCGCAGAATCCGGCGAAGCACGTAGCCTCGCCCCTCGTTGGACGGTAAAGCCCCATCAGCGATGGCGAACGAAAGGGCCCGGATGTGGTCCGCCACCACCCGGAATGCCACGTCTACGTCGGTGTATCCGCCACCGTATTCTTTCTTCGTGATCTCCGCGATCCGCGCGAGGATGGGCTGAAACAGGTCCGTGTCGTAGTTGGATGCCTTTCCCTGAAGCACGGCCACCAGACGCTCGAGACCCGCACCGGTATCCACGTGTTTGGCCGGGAGCTCGTGCAATTTACCAGCTTCGTCCCGATTGTACTGGATGAAAACAAGATTCCACAGCTCGATGAATCGAGCGCAACCTCCGTTGACCTGGCATACGTGGCCCGGCACGTCTTTCTTGTCGCAGAATTCCGGCCCCCGGTCGATGTGAATCTCAGTGCACGGACCGCACGGTCCGGTGTCACCCATCTCCCAGAAATTCTCTTTGTAGCCGAAACGCAGTACCCGCTCGGCCGGAAGATCCGTCACCTGAGGCCACAGCTCGGCCGCTTCGTCGTCTTCTTCGAACACCGTGGCCCAAAGGGCTTCCTTCGGCAGCTTCCATTCGTCAACGAGCAGCTCCCACGCCCACTGGATCGCTTCCCGCTTGTAGTAGTCACCGAAGGACCAGTTGCCCAACATTTCAAAGAACGTGTGATGGTAAGTGTCCCGACCCACCTCCTCCAGGTCGTTGTGCTTGCCGGACACACGGATGCACTTTTGCACGTCAGCCGCGCGGGTGTAATCACGTTTGCCGATGCCGAGGAACACATCCTTGAACTGGTTCATCCCCGCGTTGGTGAAGAGCAGGGTAGGATCATCTTGCGGCACAACCGGCGCGCTCGGCACGATCCTGTGCCCGCGCTTGCGGAAGAACTCGAGAAAGGAACTGCGAACTTCATTCGAGGTCATCACCGCTCTGCCCATCCTCCTCTGAAGTTTCAGCTGCCCGTTGTTCCAGTTCCGCCCACTGGTCCAGTACGCTCTGCACTACCGGCCACTCGAATCCACGGCGAGCCAGGAAAGATGCGATTCGCGACCTCACCCGCCGCCGGTCGGTTTCGTTTCGGTAGCGGCGCAAACGTCGAACTGCCTCGCGACGGGCCAGTTCCTCCTCTTCGCTCTCCGGGTAGACGGCCGAAAGCACCTCGGCCAGCAAATCCTCGTGGATCCCCTTCTCGCGCAGACGTCGCTGCAGTTCCCGCCTGCCGACGGGTCTCACCGCAAGCTGACTGCGTGCAAAACGTTCGGCGAAGGCTCGGTCGTCCAGGTACTTCTGGCGCCTGAGCACTCCCAGAGTGTGCTCCACCGTCTCCTCGTCGAAGCCGATCTGCTGCAAACGCTGGCGCATCTCGGCTTCACTACGATCGCGCGCGGCGAGGAGCCGATAGGCCCGCTCCAGCGCGTACCGTCGTTCGCCCTCGCGACGCAGCTCGGCAAGCCTCGCGTCATCGACTTCATCCCCCTCCGCAATCCCCGAGCTCACCAGAAGATCGGCGTCGAGCGAAAAGGCGTACACATCGTCCACAAAGACAGAGAAACGGCTCTTGCGCCGTTTCTGGGGTTCGATTTTGGTGATCCGATGTAGCACCGAGCTTGTCGTTCAGCTTGTCCGCCGGTCGTGTCCCTCAAGGCTCGTACTCGTACCCGCACTCACCCGCGCGTCGTCTCGTGCAGCTCGTCAGCTCTTCGCCGCTTCCGCTTCCACGGCCTCTTCGGCTTTCTCCTCTTCCCGTAGCAACCCGACGGCCTTGCGCACCTTGTGCTCGATTTCAGCGGCAAGATCGGGGTTCTCTTCCAAGTACCGACGCACGTTCTCGCGTCCCTGGCCCAATCGCTCCTCGCCGTACGAGTACCAGGTGCCGCTCTTCTGCACGATGTTGTGCTCGACGGCCAGATCCAGCAGGTCGCCCATCTTCGAAATCCCCTGGCCAAAGAGGATGTCAAAAGTGGCCTGCCGGAACGGCGGCGCCAGCTTGTTCTTGACCACCTTCACCACCGTGCGGTTTCCCAGCACCCGATCCCCTTCTTTGATGGAAGCGATGCGCCGGATGTCCAGCCGCACCGAGGCGTAGAATTTCAGCGCTCGCCCTCCGGTGGTCGTTTCCGAGGGACCGAACATCACGCCGATCTTCTCTCGGATCTGGTTGATGAACACAACGCAGGTGTTGGATTTGGAGATCGCCCCGGCCAGCTTGCGCATGGCCTGAGACATCAATCGAGCCTGGAGGCCCATTTGCGCGTCGCCCATCTCGCCCTCGATTTCCGCCCGGGGCACCAACGCCGCCACCGAGTCGATGACGATCACGTCCAGAGCGCCGCTGCGCACCAGGGTCTCGGCGATCTCCAGCGCCTGTTCGCCCGTGTCCGGCTGGCTCACCAGCAGGTTCTCGACGTCCACACCGAGCGCCTTGGCGTACGAGGCATCGAGCGCGTGCTCCGCGTCGATGAAAGCCGCCAGCCCGCCCTGCTTTTGCGCCTCCGCGATGATGTGCAGAGCAAGGGTCGTTTTGCCGCTGCTTTCTGGCCCGTAGATCTCCACAATTCGGCCTCGTGGTACCCCGCCGATGCCGAGAGCGGCGTCCAGCGAAATCGAGCCCGTCGGGATCACGTCCACCCGAATGCTGGCCCGCCGATCTCCCAGCCGCATGATCGACCCCTTCCCGAACTGCCGGTCGATCTGGGCCAGCGCGAGCTCCAGGGCTCTCTTCTTTTCATCCTTTTCCACGGCCATTTCACACGACCTATTTGGTTACCCGATCGGAACTCTCCTCAACGGTGTGTACTCCGCGCCCGAGGGTTTGAGGTCGCTTCGCATCACCAGCACTTCTTCCACGTCGAATTCCCCGGCGTCGAACTCCCTCCCGCGAAGCCGTCGGACGATCTCGCCCACGGACGCCGCTACCTTCACCCGCGCCAGGGTCAAATGCGGCGTGAACGCCCTCCCCTCGGGCTCAAACCCAAGCCGACCGAGCTCCTCTTCCACCGCCTTCTGAACTAACCCCAGGACTCCGTCCATATCCTCCAACCCCACCCACAGCACGCGGGGGCGACGCCAGCTGGGAAAAGCACCCGTTCCCGCCACCCGCAAATGCGGCTTCGGTTTCCCACTCGCCGCTCGACGCACAGCAGCTTCGATGGCGTCGATCTGCTCGGGCGGCACGTTCCCGAGGAACTTGAGCGTCACGTGAATGCCCTGCGCCCGAGTCCACGTGAGCCTGCCGGGGAACCGACGTAGTTCATCCTGGAGTTCGCCGATTCGTTCCTTCACATCCTCGGGCACATCCACCGCAATAAATGTACGAATTCCCGCCATCAGATGTCAAACTATCTTTTGACCATCCACTCACCGGGGGTTACCGGTCCCACGTCAGCCCCTTCGTCCTCGCCAAGCACCCGCAGGAGCTCCCGCCGGAGCAGATCGAGGGCCGCCTGCGTAGCGCGCATCTTGTTGAACAACCGATCCCGTCGAAATCGATACTCCAGCGCGTAACTGCGCTCGCCGTCGCTGAAGCCGACAAACACAAGCCCCACTGGTTTTTCCGGCGTACCGCCCGTCGGCCCCGCAATGCCTGTGGTTGAAACGCCCAGATCCGCCCCGGAGATTCGACGCACGCCCTGGGCCATCTCCACAGCCGTTTGTCCGCTCACCGCTCCGTAGGCCTTTAGGGTTTCCTCGCTCACTCCCAGGATCTCAACCTTGGCCCGGTTGCTGTAGGCCACCACGCCGCGTTCGAAGTACTTGGAGCTTCCCGAAACGTCTGTCAGGCGGTTGGCCAAGAGCCCGCCCGTGCACGATTCGGCGGTAGCGACGAGCTTGCCCGTGCGGAAGAACAGCTCCGCAACCACTTCCTCCAGCCCCTTCTCAGCGACGCCGTAGATCCATCTTCCAATGCGCCTACGTACAGCTTTCTCCGCCCGGTCCAGGATCGCTTCCGCCCGTTCCTGCGAGTCCGCTTCCGCAACCAGCCTCACGTCCACGCCCTCAGCGCCCGGCAGGAAAGCCACCTGCACGCCGAGTCTTTCGATCTCGCCCACATCGCCCAGCTGATCGAAAAGCGCCGACTCGTAGATTCCAGTGGTTCGCAGCACACGAGCGACCGTGCACCGACCTTTCGCAAGCGGTCGAAGTGTGGGCAGGACGTAGCTCTCCATCATCGCCCGCATCTCGTCCGGCACTCCCGGCAACACGAAGAGGTGGCGACCTTCGCGCTTCACGTGGAGGCCGGGGGCCATTCCCACCGGATTATCGATCAGAATGCTCCCGCGTGGCACTCTCGCCTGCTTCCGGCTCGACTCGGGCATTGGAGTGCCTCGTTCCTCAAAGGCCTTCCGAATGCGATCCAGCACCTCTCCCCGCGTCTCGAGATCAGCGCCCAGGAAGGCCGCCACGGCCTCCACGGTCACGTCGTCGTGCGTGGGGCCAATTCCACCCGTGGCGATCACAACGTCGGAGGCAAAAGCGTCCTGCAGAGCCTTCACAATCGCCTCCGTCTCGTCGCCCACGGTGACCACGCGCTCCACCCTCACGCCGATCTCCGCAAGCCTCCGGCCGAGGTAGGCCGCGTTGCTGTTCACCGTGAAGCCGAGCAGAAGCTCATTCCCTATCGAGACGATTTGAGCCCGCATATGTCCACGACCCGCCGTAGTCAGTCCTCAGAAGCCGGGTGCCAATCGCACCGGCCTGTTCCGCAAACAAATAGGGGAAAACAGCACGCCCCGCGGGGCCGTCCGGCCCGGGCGTTCGACCGCCGGGGAACCGCTACTCATGTACCTATCCCAGCGGCCCCCCGTGAAACGAACACCCCGGTCTTCCAAACGCCGAAACCACCTCGGGGCCACCCACCGGAACCGCGCGCACGCCGGCGCCCGAGGCAGAATCCTCGCCGCTTCGCCCCACCGGCCCTACACCAGGCGCACGAACACCTGAAGCACGATGTTCGCGTACAGGCCCGCCACCACATCGTCCATCACCACCCCCAGGCCCCCGGGGAGTCGCTGCGAGCGACCTGCCGGGAACGGTTTCACAATATCGAACACCCTGAAGAGCAGGAATGCCGCCACGAAGACCCACGTCGTCTGCGGCAGAAACAGCACCGCGCAGAGCATCCCCTCCACTTCATCGATGTTGATCTTCCCAGCGTCGTGCCCGTAAGTTCGCTCGGCCAGGTGCGCCGCCCAGATGCTCACCGGCAGGAGCGCCAGCGCCACCACGAGGAGAGAGGAATCCGAAAAAGGGCGGGCAAACAAGAGCACGACCAACGCGACAAGGGCCCCGACCGTACCCGGAGCGATAGGAGAGAAACCACTGTACAGAGTGGTGGCGAGCAGTCTGGCGAGGTACGACAACGGCGAACCCGTCAGTTGAGTGGGACGAAGACCCGGAAAAAGCGAGCGGCCAAACCGCGCACATGCCCCCGATTCTCGACTACGTAGACAACGCCGGTCAACACGGTGTAGAATGTAACGAAAGTCATCGCCTTGTCGATGAGAGCGGTCGCTTCCACCCAGCCGACGATCACAGCCAGGGGACCCTCACGCACGTCGGCAATCCGGGCCATGTGGTACAGCACGATCAAGTAGACCGCGGCGACCTGGCTCCCGGTTTTCCACTTGGCCAGGGGTAACGTCTGGATCGGCCTGTCCGTGAACATCGCGTAAGAGCGCAGCACGGTGACCAGCACGTCGCGCAGCGCGATGGCCAGGACCATCCAGCCGCGCACGTATTGCCGAAGCCACAGGGCCACGAGGGCGGAGATGATGAGAATCTTGTCGGCCAAAGGATCGAGGAACTTACCCCACACCGTGACGCTACCGCTCCGACGAGCGACATACCCGTCGTACCAGTCGGTGAGCGACGCGAGGAAGAAAACGCCGAACGAGGCGTATTGCAGGCTCGCCCGTTCGCTCAGGAATGTGGCCACAAAAACGGGCGTCAGCAAAATCCGCAAAGCGGACAATTGATTGGGTCTGGTCATGACCTCGTTCGGCGTTCCTCGTACGCGTCCCTACACTGGCTCACGAAGAAGGTTTGGTGGCCTCCTCAAGGCGCAATAGCCGCTCCCAACGCTCATCCACCCACTTCTGAGCCGCCTCGAGCAAGTGCTTGTTTTCCTCCCGAAGCAAGTGGCGAAAACGCCCCTGGTGCTTGATGAACTCCACCAGCGGCAGCTTCTGACGGGGCTTGTAATTGATCTTGTACACCCCGTTCTCCACTTCATACAGCGGCCAGAAGCAGGTTTCCACGGCCAGACGGGAGAGTTCGACGCCCATGTCTTCCTTGAAACGCCAACCCGGAGGGCAAGGCGTCAAAATGTTGATGAAGGTCGGTCCCTCAATCGAAAGAGCCTTTTCCACCTTGCGGTTCAAGTCTTTCCAGTTGCTCACCACGGCTTGTGCCGCGTAAGGGATACCATGAGCCGCCACGATGTCGGTGAGGGGTTTGGGGTACTGAGTCTTACCGGTCCGAACCTTCCCGACCGGCGCCGTCTTGGTGTCGGCGGCCAGCGGAGTGGCGCTGGAGCGCTGAATTCCCGTGTTCATGTAGGCCTCGTTGTCGTAGCAAACGTACAGCATGTCGTGCCCGCGCTCCAGGGCACCCGACAGGCTCTGCAACCCGATGTCGTAGGTACCACCGTCGCCGCCAAAAGCGATGAACTTGATCCTCTTGTCCTCGGGGATCTTTCCCGCGCGTTTCAGGGCACGATAGGCAGCCTCCACCCCGCTCACCGTGGCGGCGGAATTCTCGAACGCATTGTGAATGAAAGGCACACGCCATGCGGTGTAGGGGTAGATGGTGGTCACTACCTCCATGCAGCCGGTGGCGCACCCGACCACCACGCCATCCTCGGAGGCCACCGAGCGCATCACATGCTGGAAAGCTAGAATGGGAATGCAACCGGCGCAGGCCCGATGCCCCGGTGCAATCCGTTGAGGTCGCTGCGCAAGTTCTTTGATGCTGGCCATTTGCTCGTCCTCCTATGCCAAATGCGGCCTGAGTCCAGAAGGAAATCCTCAGTCGCGCAAACCGAGAAAGTCCACCCAGCCGTCCACGCGGCCGGTTTCTGCAATGGTCTTCAGTTTGTCGAAAGCAATCCGGATGTGCTCCGGTGTCACGTCGCGACCGCCGAGGCCGTAGATGTAGTTGATCAGAACCGGCGCACCTTCCACACCGTAGAACGTGGCCCGGATGTCTGTGTAGACGGGGCCACCCATCGAACCAAAGGCCACCGCGCGGTCCAGCACAGCCACGGCTTTCTTGTCGCGCAGAGCCGAGATGATCCTCTCATACGGGAAGGGGCGGAACATGCGGATCTTGAGCATGCCCACTTTCTCGCCCTGCTCGCGGAGCTCGTCCACCACTTCTTTGGTCGTGCCAGCCGTGGAGCCCATCACCACCACAGCGGTCTCCGCGTCCTCCAGTCTGTACTCCTCCACGGTATCGTACAACCGACCGAAGCGCTCACCGAATTCCTTGGAAACGGCCTCCACCACGGCCTCCGCGTGGGAC